>JAENJB010000139.1 GCA_016844565.1 Dehalococcoidia bacterium | reverse complement strand
GTCTCGCACCAGAAGCGACAGCGGCAAACATATGACCCAGGTGGCAAAACCGAGAATGAGCATCGCCGTTCGCCACTGGAACATGTCGATGAGCACGACTACCACAGGAATCATCAGACCACCAAGGGCGGCGCCGCTGGCCATGATGCCGGTGGCTATGGCTACGCGTTTCCTGAACCAGTTAGCCACGGCTGCCATCATAGCGGCATGACCCGTCGCACTTATGCCCAAGGCTATCAGGACGAAGGCACCGTAGAACATGCCGAGGGAGTTAATGCGACTGAGGAATATCAAGCCGAGACCCATGATGCCGCAGCCGCCGAAGACCATCTTCCTCGGCCCCCAGCGGTCAACCAGCAGCCCCACGACTGGAGCAAGTAGCCCGGTCTCCAGCCCTCGTATGGAAGCAGCCAGTGAAATCTGGGTGTAGCTCCACCCGAACTCGTTGGCTATCGATTCGAAGACGGCGGTGAACCCGAAGTAGGGGATCCCGCCGGCGAAAAGCATGATAAGAGAGCAGATGGCGACGACCCACCAGCCGTAGAAAACTGTAGAGCGCCCCGGGCTACTTTGCACTAGCGCTAATCTACTAGATTATGCAGGCCAGCCGCAAGCCGTCTGGAGCCTTAACAGGATTCTAACATTCGGCTGCTATCATTTTCCCTGAGGTCGCCTGGCGACTCAATTATTGGTAAATGTCATCTCTCTGGAAAGGAGGTGAAAAGGAGCAAGAGTACGGCGATTTCGGTATCATCACTGCTAAGAGAAAGGAGTGAAACAGACATGTGGCGAAGACACAAGTTAATCATAGCCAGCGTACTGGCAGCTACCGTCCTATTGGCCGGCAGCGTTGGCGGGGTGGTCTTTGCTCAGACAGGAGGCACGGGCACCACGACTCCGGGCAAGACGATGGCCGCCCGGGTTGCCACTATTCTGGGCATCGATCAGAAGAAGATGGAAGATGCCTTTGTCCAGGCCCAGAAGGACATGCGGGCGGAAGCCCTGGACACCTATCTTAAGAACCTGGTCGCTCAGGGCAAGCTGACCCAGGCCCAGGCTGACCAGTACAAGGCATGGTGGCAATCAAGACCGAACGTGCCGGTCGGACATGACTTCCCGGGCCGTGGCTTCCGCGGTTTGCGTGTACCGCGTCAACCCCCGACACCTCCAGCCCAGCAAAAGACGTCATAACTGAAATACGAGAGTCTATCGTCGAGCCTGCCCTCGAGGGGGGAGAGCCTATTCTCCCCCCTCTTTCATATGTCTTAGCTTTGGCCTAAAAGTGCCGTCTCCATGTCATCCCTTCGAGTGGTGGGGCCTGCTTGTACATCACTAACCCCACCAGAGATTCTTCGTCGCGGAGTCTACCCTGAGCTTGCCGAAGGGCTCCTCAGAATGACATTTGAGGCAAGCCCATATGCCTCTTAACATTTCCTTAACAGTTTTGACGTATAATCTTCCTGGATATGAGCGGCAAAAGGGTCTTAGTGGTTGACGACGACGTAAAAACGGTTGAGCTCGTCGAGCTCTACCTGAACCGGGATGGCTACAAGGTTCTGAAAGCTCACGATGGTATCGAGGCTTTGCGCCTGGCCCGGGAAGGTCACCCCGACCTTATCGTCCTGGACCTGATGCTGCCAGGCATGGACGGCCTCGAGGTCTGCCGTACACTGAGACAGGAATCCGACGTGCCGGTAATCATGCTTACCGCCAGGACGACGGACGAAGATAAGCTGGCCGGCCTGGGTATGGGGGCGGATGACTATGTGACCAAGCCCTTCAGCCCGAGGGAGCTGGCAGCCAGAGTGAGGACGGTGCTGCGGCGCTTACCCGGGGAGCGCGGCCCCGAAGAGGTCAAACGCGGCAAGCTGACCCTGGACTTTATGAGACTGGAGGCATCCCTTGACGGCAGGCGGCTGGACCTCACGCCCGTTGAGTTCAAGCTCCTGGGGGTCCTCGCCAGGGAACCGGGCAGGGTCTTCAGCCGGGCGCAGCTTGTCGAAAAGGCCCTCGGCTATGACTTTGAGGGCTTCGACCGCACCATTGATGTACACATCCTCAACCTGCGCCGAAAAGTCGAGACGGACCCCACTCACCCCAGCTACATCAAGACCGCTTATGGGGCCGGGTACAAGTTCTCAGAGGTGTAACGCGATACACAGTTTTCGGTTTCGACTCCTCCTGGCCTTCGTCCTGGTGATAGTGGCGGCAACCGGCGCGGTGTATTTCTTTATCGGTCAGACCGCCGCGGCCGAAATCCGCCGGTACACCGAGCGAAGCGCGGAAGCGCGCATCGGCAGGGTGGGGTTCGAGCTGTACCGCCATTACCGCGAGTATGGAAGCTGGGAGGGAATTCAACCCTTTGTAGAGCAGTGGGGGAGTCTGTACGGACGGCGGATCATACTGACCGACGCCGGCGGGGTGGTAGTGGCTGATTCCGAGGGAAAGCTGCTGGGGGAGCAGTACCAGTCCGATACACCCGGCAGACGCCTGTCACCACGGCGTGAAGGAGGCACCTCAGGGGTCCTCTATATCAGCCCGGAACCCTCAACAAGTCAGCCCACCCCATCGTTCCGCGAGGGAGCGGCCCCGGGGTTTCCCAGCCCCGGACTTTCGCCAGACTTCCCTTCACCGCTGGGGCTCTCACGGTCAATAGGTCGTTTTCTCCTCTGGGGTACGCTGCTGGCGATTGCCATTGCACTCGTATTCACTTTCTTTCTGTCCCGTCGAATTTCAGCTCCGGTCAAGGCTCTTGCTCTTGCCGCCGGGCGGCTGGGGAGAGGGGACTTGTCTCAGCGGGTACTTCTTAAGGACAAAGGGGAAATGGGGGAGCTGGCCCATGCCTTTAACTCCATGGCGACCGACCTGGAGCGAGCCGAAAAGATGCAGCGTGACATGGTGGCAGATGTCGCCCACGAGCTGAGGACCCCGCTGTCCAACATAAGAGGTTACCTGGAGGCGATTCACGATGGGGTGATAAGATCGGATGCAGATGCTATTCTCTCCCTTAATGAAGAGGCATCTCTGCTGTCACGGCTGGTTGACGACCTTCAGGAGCTGAGCCTGGCCGAGGCCGGGGCGCTAAAACTCGATTGTCAGACAGTGGATATCGGCAACGTCATCAAACAAACAGTGGCTACGAAGCAAACTCAGGCGGCGGCGAAGGGGGTGTCTTTATCCACTGAGCTGCCCGACAGGTTGCCGCTGGTGAATATCGATTCCCGGCGGACCAGCCAGGTACTGCGTAACCTTCTGGAGAATGCCATCGCTCACACCGGCAACGGCGGCAGCATAGCGGTATCGGCGGAGAAGCAGGATAGCCAGGTGAAGGTGAGCGTGACTGATACCGGCGAAGGTATTCCGGCTGAAGACCTGCCCCACATCTTCGAGCGGTTCTACCGGGTAGACAAGTCCCGCACCAGGGTTACCGGAGGCAGTGGCCTGGGGCTCACCATTGCCAGGCGTTTGGTGGAGGCCCAGGGCGGAAGCATTGAAGTGCAGAGCCAGCCGGGCAAGGGCAGCCGGTTCACCTTCACCGTCCCGGTGTCCGAGGAGACGTAGCAGGGACAGTCTCGCAGCCGTCGCTACCCCGAAGATACCTCTTCCGGCATCGCCTGTCATTGCGAGCGGAGCGAAGCAATCTCCGGGCCCATACGACCCAGAGCCGCATGAGATTGCTTCGGCCTGCGGGCACGGCACGCCGTGCCCCTATGCATGGCCTCGCAATGACAAGGGTTAGGACGGTGCTGGTGGGTTGCGCTGCGCTTCACCCACCCTACTACTGAGGGATCACCCTCACCCTAACCCTCTCCCGTCAAGGGAGAGGGCATTTGTTTCTCTTCCTGTCACTCGTACCTGAGGGCATCGATGGGGTTCATGCGGGCAGCCCTGGCCGCGGGATAGACGCCGAAGAAGAGGCCGATGGCTGTGGCGGTGATCAGCCCCA
>JAENJB010000138.1 GCA_016844565.1 Dehalococcoidia bacterium | reverse complement strand
AAGTGCTGCAGCTGGCCGCGATCGCGGAGAAGAACTCTGAACATCCGTTGGGGGAGGCCATAGTAAAGGGCGCTCGCGCCCGCGGCCTGTCTATAGCCGATGCGGAGAGCTTCCAGGCGCTGCCCGGCATGGGGGTGGAAGCCAAGTTCAGCGGGAGCGCTGTCCTTCTCGGCAACCGAAAGCTGATGACGGAGCGGCAGGTCGCTGTTGGCGGCCTTCTTGCTGAAGCAGAGCGGCTGGAGGGTGAAGGGAAGACGGTGATGTTTGTGGCGAGGGATGGCCGGCCCGCCGGACTGATCGCCGTGGCCGATACCCTCAAGGAGCACTCCCTCCAGGCTGTGAAGGAGCTTCAGAGTATGGGCATCAAGGTGGCGATGCTCACCGGAGACAACCGGCGCACGGCTGAGGCCATCGCCCGCAAGGTCGGGATTGAGCGGGTGATAGCCGAGGTCCTGCCGGGGGACAAGGCGAGGGAAGTGAAAAAGCTTCAGTCTGAAGGGTTGAAGGTGGCCATGGTGGGTGATGGCATCAACGACGCCCCAGCTCTGGCCCAGGCTGATGTGGGTATTGCCATCGGTTCGGGAAGCGATGTGGCCAAGGAGACCGGTCATGTTATCCTTATCAAGGATGACCTTCTGGATGTGGTGGCTGCCATTCAAGTAGGCCGGCAGACCCTGCGTTTGATAAAGCAGAACCTGGGCTGGGCTTTTGGTTATAACACCCTCGCTATTCCGCTGGGAGCGGGTATCATTTATCCCTTTACCCATCAGGTTGTAAGTCCCGAGCTGGCAGCTCTTCTCATGGCCACCAGCTCTCTATCGGTCACTTTGAACACCCTGCGCATGGGCGGCTATGTGCCTCATATCAGGCGCACCAAGCCTCCCACGGCGATGCGGACGGCGGAGGCCCCCGGTGCCGGCGAGGATATAGATGGCTCGCATTGTCATTGCGAGCCCGCCTCTGGCGGGCGTGGCAATCCAGTGTTCTGTCCTCTCCCCCCTGGAGTGGGAGAGTTAGCCCGGTAGATGTAGAAAGGGGTTTCGATGAAATCAGGTAGTCCCGGTCTGACAAGCTTCGTAATCTATACGAGCATTTCCCTGGTCGTCTCCGGATTGTTTCTGGTTTTAACATTGCTGCGTGAACACACCTGGGTGGCGCGCCTCGGCGGCGCCGGCTGGGTGTTCCTGCTCTCCATGATTGTGCTCATGCCTGTGGTCATCCCCCGGGTGAAGAAGGGGAGGTGGTGAGGTGGGCGCCTCATCTGTCATCCCTTCGTTCCACTCAGAGCTTGTCCTGAGCTTGCCGAAGGAGCAGGCTCTGAGGCCATCCTTCACCAGTCTAAGAAGAGGAGGCCGAAGGATCAGAACACTGGTCTCAGTGAAGCAGAGCGTAAGAGATTCTTCGCCCGCCGTCGGCTGGGCTCAGAATGACATTGTTGAAGTAAAGGAGGAATCGAAATGGGCTGGTTAGACAACGTTTTCGGCAAGAAAGAGGCAGGTGAGAAGGCCATGCCCGCCGCCAATCCGGTCGCGGGGTCAAAGCAGTCGAAAGACCCTGTTTGCGGCATGATGGTGGATGAGGACAAGGCGGTAGCCACGTCCACCTATCACGGCCAGGTCTACTACTTCTGCGCGGTCGGTTGCAAGAAGGCCTTCGATGCCGAGCCGGCGAAGTATCTTCGTGGTGGGGGGCACATCGGCGGCGCCGCTCACGGTCATTAGTGGACGACCAGCCCTCAGTGGTCTTCTATACGAAGAATGGGTGCCCTCTGTGTGACGAGGCCAGAGAGATGCTTCATCGTCTTCAGAGGGAGGCCCCGTTCACCATGCGGGAAGTGGACATCATGACCGACGGTGCGCTCTGCGAGCGCTACAGGACCATCATTCCGGTGGTCGTCATCGACGGGAAAGTCACCCTGGGGGCGCGGATCGATGAGGACGAGTTGTATTCCTGTTTGAAGGAGGCTTTTGCATCACGCCGTGAATAAGCCTGCTAATGCAATGTCCAGGAGCGCCAGGCGCCGCCGGATGCTCCTGCTTCAGGTGGTCATCGTTGTCGTCTTTCTGGCTCTGGCGGCATTCAGCTTTGGGAGGGATGTCCTGTCCCCAGGTAAGCAAGGGGGCATGCCGGAGCGCATCGGGAATCTGGAGCTGGTGAGCACGGTGGCGGGCGAACAGGCCCTGGCCCAAATTGACAGGCTCCACGGCACTGACATCAAGCTGGTGACCGCTTACATCGCCGAGTATGTCTACGACCGGTACGAGCGTCAGCATGCGACAGTCTGGGTGGGCGTGGCGGAGAGCGACCAGGCGGCGGCGCAGCTACTCACCCGGATGCTCGATGGCATCACCAGGGGTGGCTCTGGCTTCGGCAATCTGCAGAAAGTCACCGTTGGCGGCCAGGAGATATCCCAGGTGGATGGTCCCGATGGGAAGCATTTCTTCTACCAGCCGAGGGAAGGGGCGGAAAGGGTTATCTGGTTGAGTATAGAGGCAGCCGATGCCAGCGTCAGGCCTATTCTGGAGCAGGCGGTTAAGGTTTTCTAGCAGATGAAAGGATTTGCCCGAAGCTGGGGCTTGGCCCTGGCTCTGCTGGTCGCGCTGGCGGTGTTCGCTGGGTGCTCCTCGCAGTATGCTCCAGCGAAGGGAGGCGTTGGCTCTCCGCCTCCTGCGCCCCAGTCCCCCCAGGCGTCCGCCGTCAAACTGCCCACCAACGGGCTCGTCCAGTCTAACGCTGGTGGAGCGGTGGAGATCGATGTGAAGTGGCAGGGAGAGAGGAACGGCGCCCTGATATTTGAGGTGGTGATGGACACCCACTCGGTGGACCTGGACCAGTATGACCTGGGGAAGCTGGCTGCGCTGCGGGACGACGGCGGCGCGGAATACCGCCCGGCGTCGTGGCGCTCGGACCCCGGGGGACATCACCGCAGCGGCACCGTGACCTTCCCGGTGCCCGGTTCCCTGAGTGAGGGAAAGACCAAATATGTGGAGATGGTTATCCGGGATGTGTCTGATGTGAAGGAGAGGGTTTTGAAATGGACGCTGGAGTAAGGAAGAGGGCCGGATGAGGAAGCACATCCTCGTTGGAGTAGCGGGCGCTGTCCTGCTTCTTCTCGTCTATTCAGGCATACTCGCTCTGACGCAGGGGCTGGGCCACGCTCTGGACCAAACGGCCAGGCTATGGTACTGGGTGGCCTTGCTGGCCGGTGGGTTTGGAATCCAGGTCGGCCTGTTCTCGTTCATCAGGCAGGCTCTCCGGGAGCGCCGGGCTGTTGCTACGGCCTCCGTGGCTGCCTCCGGCGGTGTGTCTGCCGGCTCCATGGCAGCTTGCTGCGCCCATCACCTCGGCGATGTCCTGCCCCTGATAGGCCTGTCAGGACTGGCTGTGTTTTTGGTCAAGTACCAGGTCTTCTTCATCCTTTTGGGCGTTCTCTCGAATGGGGTGGGTGTAACGGTCATGCTGGAGACTATCCAGCGGCACGGCCTCAGCCCGCGGGTGGCGCGGTGGAAGTGGGATATGAACCGGGTGAGAAAGGCGGCGATGGCCTCGTCGGCGCTCATCCTGGTGGTGGCCTTCTTACTGCTTCGTTGAAGCTAGAGACACATCCACTGATTTGAAGTTGGAGGCACTTTGAAGAAAAGAAGAAAGTGGGTTCTCATCGCCGCGGTGGTGCTGGCAGTGGCGCTGGCCTACGGAGTGTTTTCATTCGTCACGCACTCCGGAAGCGGCTCCATGACGGTAAGCACGGCCAAGTCCAGGGCCGAGTCCCTCACCGGACAGAGGGTGAAGGTGGAAGGCCGGATAGCCCCCGGCTCCGTTAGCTGGGACGCCGGGGCGAAGGTCATGAAGTTCGGCCTCACTGATAACGCTGCCCGGCTCGACATGGTCTATAACGGCGTTGTGCCCGATAGCTTCAGGGTTGGCTCCAGCGTGGTGGTGGAAGGGAGATTTGCGGCTGGCGGCGC
>JAENJB010000026.1 GCA_016844565.1 Dehalococcoidia bacterium | reverse complement strand
TCGGGAGTGGTGCCTGGATTGCTCACCATGGTTGGCTTTTCCCTGATGCTCATAATCATAGCCTTGCGAGCCCCGCATCAACTCCCGTCCGGGTCGAAAGTGAGTTGGAGAGAAAAGTTTGCATGCCTGCCGGGTCTTTTCCCTTTGGCGATACTCTTCATTGTTGTACTTGGAGGTATCTACACCGGCATCGTGACGCCCACGGAGGCGGCGGCCGTAGGGGCCATGACCACTTTCATCATGACGGTCATCGCCTTACTCAGGAGGCGGGCGACCTGGAGTGAGACCAGGCAGGCCTTTCGCGAGACTATCAGTACCTCGGCCATGCTATTTACCCTTTTTGTCGGGGCGGGCATCTTCAGCTTCTTCCTTACCATGGCCGGTGTTCCTTTCGCTATCGAGCGGGCGATCACCGGCTCGTCTCTGCCCGCCGTGGGGGTACTGCTGGTTGTCACCGTCATCTATCTAATCTTGGGGATGTTCCTCGACCCGATGTCCATCATGGTGATTACCATACCCATTGTCTATCCCACCATGATGGCCCTGGGCTACAACGGCATATGGCTGGGCGTGATTGTGGTGAAGCTGATAGGAATCGGCCTGCTGACTCCGCCGGTAGGACTGAACGTTTATGTGGTGAAATCTGTCGTGCCCGACCTCACCCTGGACGATGCCTTCAAGGGTATCGGCGTCTTCTTGATTGCCGAGGTCGTGCTCCTGGCGATTCTGCTTGCTTTCCCGGAGCTCTCGCTCTGGCTGCCGGCGAGAATGAAATAGGCGAGATATACGGATTTCCTCACCTGGATTGCTTCAGACGAGGGGCTCAACACCTATGCGGCGCTGGTTTTCCTTGCGTTGAGTTGAATGGCCACCGGTAGGACGAGCCGCGCCTTCGGCTTGATGGGGTACTTGTCCAGCGGCACGGGCTCCATCCTGACGCCCAGGCCCTTCTTGTCCAGCCGGATGACTATCCATTGCAGCCAGTTGACGTCGTCTCGATAGGGGAATTCCTCCCTCAGATGACAGAGGCGGCTCTCCTGCCGCACCAGGGCGCAGGCGAAGGTGGCCTCGGCCAGAAGGGCGAAATTCTTCACCTCGTTGGCTTTGACCAGACCATGTGTATCCCTGGCGGACAGCCGTGGAATCTCCTCGTGCTGCACCCTCCTTATCTCCGCCAGAGTCGCCCTTATCCGCTCTTCGTTCTTAATGAAGCTCGATTCCAGCGGGACGATAACCTTGTTGAGAGCGTGGTACGCCTGGTCCGGGGTGTGCCCCCCTTCTCTTCTCAAAGGTGCGAAGACCTCGCTCAGCAGCCGCTCCACCTGCACGTTGTTGATTTCCACCTCGCCGGGAATGACGCGGGTGTATTTTGCTGCTCCTTCGCCAGCCCGGTGGCCGCTGACAAAGGCGTAGGGCTGGGCGATGAGCACGCTGAAGGAGTGCGTGCCGGCGCTGTGGGCGGCCACGCCGGCGGCGTATAGTCCCTTCACATTTGACTCGCCCCAGAGGCCTGTCTTGACCCCGCCATCCCCTGCGCCGTTCCAGTAGGGAATAAAGGGGGTGGTCTCCACCCTGTCGCGCCTCAGGTCGATGCCCACTTCGTCAAAGGCCTTCATCGCCGAAGGCAAGACCTGACGCATCAGCTTGAGGGTTTCGTCATCCAGGTGCCTCATGTCGATGAAAATGGGACCGCGTCCCTCCAGGGTCTCCTTGGCGGCGGCAAAGCACAGCGTCTCGCGCGGCAGGAAGGGCGACTTCTTGTCCGGGGCATATTTTTCAACGATGTTCTCGCCCAGTTTGTTGACCACTTTGGCCCCGGCCCGGACGTATTCCGCCTGGCCGCCGGTGGAGAACTTCCGCGCCCAGATGGAAAACACGGGGTGCATGCCGAACTCCATGCCTGCCAGGTCGGCGCCGGCCCTGAGGGCCATGGCCTGGCCGTCTCCGGTCACGTTATCGCTATAGAGGATGTGGAGCTTGGCGCCTATCAAGCCGGTGGTGACCACCACCGCCTTGGCACGGAAGATGAAGCGCTGCCCGGTGACGGTGTGAAAGCCCACTGCGCCGGTTACCCGCCCGCCGGTCGGCAGTTGCCCGTCGGAGGTGAGCAGGTCGGTCACCATCACCCTCTCCACTATGTTAACGCCCTGCCGTACCGCCCGCTCCTTCATCTTCTCCACCATCTTCCGTCCGTTGACGAAGGCGCAGGTGGTGAACTTCTGCCCCATCCTCTTCTGAGTAACGAGCTTCCCCGAGCCATCGCGCTCGAAAGGCACCCCCCACGCCTCCATCTCCCGGAAGCGGTCTCCCATCTCCCGCAGCAGTATCTCCAGCTTCACCTGGTCGGTCAGATAGGTTGCCCCTTCGACTATCTCCTGCATCGCCGGCATGACATCCTGCTCGGGGACAGGAGCGAAGACGAAGTGTATCAGGGGACTGATGCCACTCGATGCCACGATCCCCTTGTCCACCAGGGTCACCCTGTTGGTGAAATCCGCGGCCCTTATCGCCGCCCACAGTCCGGCTGAGCCGCCGCCGACGACCAGGACATCGCACTCGATGGAGTTAATTCTGGTATTCATGTTCACTTTGATTGCTTCCTTTCCAGCCTCTTCACCTGCTCCCTCGTCTTGGTGCAGATATCGAGAATGGCAGTGGCGTACATTCTGGTGGCCGCTAGCAGTCCCCCTATCGTTTGATACTCCCCTTCGCTGGTGCGAAAGTCGCGGGCTCCTGCCTGGGTGGCCTGCTCGCTCCGAACTTCGCCATCGGGTCCGGGCCCGCAGGTAACCACCGGTATTCCTATCTGTCTGAAAGTGCTGGCGTCACTGGAGGGGTTGGCCACCCACGACGGGTACGCTTTCTGTCTCTGTCCCAGGACACGCTCTTGCGCCCGGAGCATGGCCTGCACCACATAGGAGCCGGCGCTGGTCACCGTACCCGGCACATTGGTGTAGTAGACTTCCAGTTCGTATCCGAAATGGGGCTCTTTGCCGGCCTCCTCCCCAAGAACGCCGTCCAGTTCGGCCAGCACCTCAGCCGCCGATTGGTCCGGGTTTGTCCTGATGTCCAGGTAGAGGTTGCAGATGGCCGGCACATAGGCTGAGAAATAGGGGACTCCCCCTTCAATGGCGCCGATGGTGACGTGGGGAGTGATGACGCCCAGGCCGGAGTCATAGGTGTTCTTCTTTGTGTACTGCGGCGCCCATCGGTTGACCGCGTCCACCACGCGGTATGCCTGCTCGATGGCGCCGCGGCGGGACACCTCGGGGCTCACAAAGGCCTGGTAGGCGAAATTGCCTTTCACGATGACCTTAACCCGCAGATATCCGGTGCGAACATTGGCCACATAGAGGTCGCTGGGCTCGGGCTCGATGACGTAATCGCACACCACGCCGTGCCGGACCATATGTCTCACTCCGAACCCCGCCCCATTGTAGCGGGGCCCTCGAAAGGAACGGTGCAGCCCATCCACCGGGCTTTTCTCACTCTCTCCGGCTACCCCGGCTACCACAACATCGCCTTTGAGCTTCACGCCGGAGCGGCGGACGGCGTCCACGGCCATGACCGCGCAGACCAGTCCCCCTTTCATGTTGAAGCTGCCCAGACCGTATACTCTGTCGTCCTTGATATAGCTCTTCGGTTTGAACCCCGGGGCCAGAGTGCCCACCCACGGGTAGTCCTCTTCCGGGCGGCCCGAGAGGGTGGTATCCAGATGTCCGACGAAGAGCAAGGTCGGGCCGCCGCCGGAGCCGGGGAGCACGCCAATGGCATTGGCCCGGGCCCCCTCTAGGTCTTGCAGATTGGCCTTCAAACCCAGGCCGGACATATAACCGGTCAGGAACCGGGCGCACTCCTTCTCTTCGCCGGTGGGGCTGTTGATATCCACCATGGCGCAGAGGAGGCCGGTCAATTTCTCTTTGTCTATTCTGGACAGGGCCACTTCAGTGTTGTCCAGCATGGCCCACCTCCTGCTACGGGTTGAGGACAGTTGGCATCTTGGGACTATATTAAATCAGACCGGATAAAAGGTCAAAGCAAGCAATTGCTTTCCTGTCAGCACTGGAGTATACTTTTCCGTTGCCCAAAAGGGGGTATTCGAAAAGAAGTGCTTCCGTACTGCGAAACAGCCCCAGAGCCAAGTCCTCTGGGGCTATTGTTTGCCCCATCCCGGGAAAAGCCAGCCCCGAAGAACTCTAAGCGCAGGAGGTAAGTGCCCATGAGCGCCACCATTATCGATGGCAACCAGGTAGCTGCGGAGATACGCCAGGAACTTAAGGCCAGGGTCGAGAAGCTGGCGCGGAGCGGCGTCACTCCGGCGCTCGCCGTGGTGCTGGTGGGAGACGACCCGGCCTCCATTTCCTATGTCACCGCCAAGGCCAAGGGCGCGGCGGAGATCGGCGTCCTGGAGGAGACCTTCAAGATACCCGCTACTGCCTCCGAGGCCGAGCTTGTCAACACGGTGTTGAGGCTCAACAAGGACCCGAAGTTCCACGGCATCCTGGTCCAGTTGCCTTTGCCCAAGCACATGGACGAGAAAAAGGTGTGCTACGCCATCTCCCCCGAGAAGGACGTGGATGCTTTCCACCCCGTGAATGTGGGGAAGCTGCTGATAGGTGAGCCGGACTTCCTGCCCTGCACTCCTCACGGCGTCCAGCAGTTGCTCATAAGGAGCGGCAACGACCCTTCAGGGAAGCACGTGGTAATCTGCGGACGGAGCAACATCGTTGGCCGGCCCCTCATGGCTATGCTGGTGCAGAAGCAGAAGGGGGCCAATGCGACGGTGACCGTGGTCCATACCGGCACCAAGGATATCGCCTACTATACGAGGCAGGCGGATATCATCATCGCCGCTGCCGGCGTCCCGCACATTATCAAGGCTGATATGGTGAAGCCCGGCGTGGTGGCGATTGATGTCGGTGTGAACCGCATCCCCGACGCGACCAAAAAGAGCGGCTTCCGCCTGGCGGGAGACATAGACTTCGATGCGGTGAAGGAGAAAGCCTCTTTCATCACCCCCGTACCTGGCGGTGTTGGGCCGATGACGGTCACCATGCTGTTGATGAACACGGTGGTGTCGGCGGAGAAGAAGAACAAGACCTAGCTGGAGCGATGTAATTCAAAGTCTGAGAAGCGGGAAATAAGAAAAATCATCAAGGAGGTCAAATAAGACGGTATGCCTTACGATGCAACCAAATTGAAGGACTGGCAGATCGGGGAAGCGGCGGAAGCGAATATGCCAACCCCGGAGGAGTGGCAGCAGAGGTTGGGCCTCGAAAAGGGTGAGATGATCCCCTTCATGCGCACGCCGAAGCTCGACTTCCTGAAGATAATAGACCGCCTCAAGAATAAGCCGGATGGCAAGTACGTTGAGGTCACCGCCATCACCCCCACACCCCTCGGCGAGGGCAAGACGACCAGCCTGCTGGGCCTGGTGGAAGGCTTCGGCAAGCGCAAGCAGAAGGTGATCGGTTGTATCCGCCAGCCGTCGGGCGGCCCGACCATGAACGTCAAGGGGACTGCCGCCGGCGGCGGCAACGCGCTGCTCATCCCCATGACCGAGTTCTCCATGGGCCTCACCGGTGACATAAACGACATCATGAACGCCCATAACCTCGCCATGGTAGCCCTCACCGCCAGGATGCAGCACGAGCGCAATTACAATGATGAGCAACTGGCCAGGCTCGGCGGCATGCGTCGCCTCAACATCGACCCTACCCGCGTGGAGATGGGCTGGATCATGGACTTCTGCGCCCAGAGTCTGCGCAATATCGTCATAGGGCTTGGTGGGCGTCAGGATGGCTTCCTGATGCAGTCCAGGTTCGGCATTGCCGTGAGCTCCGAGCTGATGGCCATGCTCTCCATAGTCCGCGACCTCGCTGACCTGCGCGAGAGGATGGACAAGATTACCGTGGCCTACGACAAGTCTGGCAAGCCCATTACCACCGGCGATCTTGAGGTGGCGGGCGCCATGACGGCGTTCATGCGCAACGCCATTAATCCTACCCTGTGCGCCACTGCAGAATACCAGCCGGTGTTCGTGCATGCCGGTCCCTTTGCCAATATTGCCGTCGGCCAGAACTCCATCATCGAAGACCGCATCGCTCTGAAGATGGCCGACTACGTTGTAACTGAAAGCGGCTTTGCTGCGGACATCGGCTTCGAGAAGTTCTGGAACGTCAAGTGCCGCCTGAGCGGGCTCAAGCCCAATGTGTCGGTGCTGGTCGCTACCATCCGTGCGCTGAAGATGCATGGCGGCGGGCCAAAGGTGGTGGCCGGGGTTGCCCTGCCCGAGGCATACACCAAAGAAGACCTGAAGACACTCGAGAAGGGCCTGCCCAACATGGTGCACCACATCAACACTATCAGGACGGCGGGCATCAACCCGGTGGTGTGCATCAACTCTTTTCACACCGATACCAAGGCCGAGATCGACATGGTTCGCAAGGCGGCCGAGGCGGCCGGCGCTCGCTGCGCTTTCTCCTCCCACTGGGCCAACGGCGGCGACGGTGCCCTGGAGTTGACAGACGCCGTCATCGAAGCCTGCAAGGAGAAGAACGACTTCAAGTTCCTCTACCCCAAGGAAATGAAACTCAGGCAGCGCGTTGAGAAGGTTGCCAAGGTTGTCTACGGCGCCGACGGCGTAGCCTGGAGCCCCGAGGCCACGGAAAAGGCCAAGACGTTTGAGGCTGACCCGAAGTACGATGAATACAACACCATGATGGTGAAGACCCACCTGAGCCTGACCCATGACCCGTCCATAAAGGGTACTCCCAAGGGGTGGATGCTCCCCATCCGCGACATACTTATCTACTCGGGCGCGAAGTTCCTCTGCCCCATGGCCGGGGCCATCAGCCTCATGCCCGGGACCTCCTCTGACCCTGCCTTCAGAAGGGTGGATATCGACGTCAAGACCGGCAAGGTCAGCGGCCTATTCTAGGGTAGAGAACGTGTACCAAGCTACACACACCCTATAAGCTGTCATTGCGAGCGAAGCGAAGCAATCTCAACAGTGCTCTGGAGATTGCTTCGTCGTCCGCATATGGCGAACTCCTCGCAATGACAAAACGGTGTCACCTTTCTTGCGGGCATCTCAATTGGTGGTGGTCGAGACTTTGATAAACGGCGAAGACTTCCAGCAGTTCGAAGCCATCTTCCATCCCCGCTCTATTGCTGTGGTAGGCGCCTCGGAAGACCCCGTCAGACCTGGCGGCGCCTTCTTCCAGAACCTGGTCACCGCCGGTTTCAAGGGTGGGCTCTACCCGGTGAACCTCAAGGGCGGCAAGATAGGCGAATACGATGTCTACCGTCACCTGACCGACATACCACATCCTGTTGATCTGGTCATTGTTTCCATCCCCAGAGACGGCGTGCTCAATGTCCTTGAGGAGTGCGCGGCCAAGCGGGTCAAGGGTGTGAACTTCTTCACTGCCGGCTTCGGCGAGCTGGGGGACGCCAGGGCCAGGGAACTGGAGGAGCACATGCTGCGGCTGGCGCGGCGCGGTGGCTTCCGCATAGTCGGGCCTAACAGCGCCGGCATCGCCTGCCCGTCCTGCGCCATGCCTATCGGCCCCGAAGGTTTCCTGGGCCAGCCGGGCGACATCGCCTTCCTCTCGCAGAGCGGCTCGCTCTCCCTGGAGCTTGTTCAGGCGGGTATGAGAAGAGGGCTCGGCTTCAGCAAAATAGTGAGCCTGGGAAACGGCCTCGACCTTGATAGCCCTGACTATTTGCGCTACTTCGCCGAGGACCCCCAGACCAGGACAATCGCCATGTATCTCGAAGGCGTTCAGGACGGGCGGCTGCTCCTGCGTCTCATGAAGAGCGTTTCCAGAAAGAAGCCGGTGCTCCTGCTGAAGGGTGGAAAAGGCCAGGCCGGACTGGCTGCCGCCCAGTCTCACACCGCGGCCATGGCCAGCTCAGAGGCTATCTGGAAAGCTGCCGCCAGGCAGTCCGGCGCTCTGTGGATGGAGGGATTCAATGAGCTCGTGGATACACTGGTGGCTCTGCAGCGGCTTCCCCAAGGGAGGCTGAAGGGCATAGCTGTCGTTTCCGGGCTGGCCGACGGGGGTGGTGGGACAGCCATCGTCACCGCCGACTTGCTCGCTGCCGCCGGGCTGAATATACCTCAGTTCTCATCCGCAACGCGCGACCGGCTCAAGAGCGTGCTGGGCGCCGTAGGCAGCATTTTGCAGAACCCCCTCGATATCAGCCAGGTCCAGGGTCGTTTCCAGTCGGTCGAGGCGGCGCTGGCGGCCGCCTCGGGGGATAGCCACATTGACCTGGTGCTTATTTACGAGAACCTGTACACGCTGTCACGATGGCATTCGTGGGAGAGGATTCTGGACCTCAACCGCATGATGGTCAGGGTATGCCGCGAACAGAAGAAGGCCCTGGCGGTAATCCTGCCGCCTGAGATGATGGAGACGAGGGCTGTGGATCTCGAAGGGGAGCTATCCCGGCAGAACGTTCCTGTCTACCCCAGCGCCGAGCGCGCCACTAAAGCTCTGGCCCAGTTGAAACAGTACTACCGCGGGACCTGATCAGGCTCTTCGCTCTGCCACTACCTCGAAAATAGCCACTTCCGGCACGGCCTGTCATTGCGAGCCCATCCCGACCTGTCGGGAGGGCGAAGCAATCTCTGAACCACTAGTACCGTATGAGATTGCTTCGGGCGGAGTTTATCCTGAGCCTTCGGCGAAGGGCCCTCGCAATGACGGCAACTGCGGCGGGGCTATTTTTCATCTTTCGCGGTGTCCCGATGCAATCGGGACATGGTAGATTGCTTCGGCCCTGACCTAGTGGGGCCTCGCAATGACA
Source organism: Dehalococcoidia bacterium (assembly GCA_016844565.1). Lineage (GTDB taxonomy): Bacteria > Chloroflexota > Dehalococcoidia > JAENJB01 > JAENJB01 > JAENJB01. Next base: position 2,469 of record JAENJB010000026.1, on the reverse strand, counting down.
GCCCTGGCTCTCAGCCGGGCGATGAGCTTGCCCAATTCCACCACCACTATGATGCTGAAACCCGCCAGAACGGCTATTATCCAATCGGTCCCACTGAGCACATACGTGTGGAAGGGTTCCCGCAGGGCGGGGATGTAAATCACCGCCAGTGTCATGGCCAGGCTGCCGGCCACCCCCGCCAGAAGCCAGCGGTTGGTGAAGAGCCCGATGGTGAACAGGGAATGCTTCTCGGAGCGGCTGTTGAAGGCATTGAATAACTCCAACAGGATGAGGGTGACGAAAGTGAGACCCTGTGCCTCCTCAGTGCTCTTGCCCGTATTCAGCGCCCAGATGAATACCCCCAGCGTGACCAGCCCTATCCAGAGCGCCATGCCCCCCAGGGTCCACAGCACCGGCCGGGTGAAGATGCCCTCCTTCCGTCCTCGCGGGGGCCGCTTCATGATATCCGGTTCTGGAGGATCTATTCCCAGGGCCAGAGCGGGAAGTCCGTCGGTGGCCAGATTGACAAACAGAATTTGCACGGCTGCGAGAGGCAGAGGCAGGCCAATCAGAACGGCCACAAACATAGCCAGTATTTCCCCCAGGTTGCAGGAAAGCAAGAACATCAGGTATTTCTTAATGTTGCCGAAGATGCCCCTCCCTTCCTCCACGGCGGCTACAATGGAAGCAAAGTTGTCATCGGTGAGCACCATATCGGAGGCTTCCCGAGTAACATCGGTGCCGGTTATCCCCATGGCCACTCCGATGTGGGCTTTTTTCAAAGCCGGAGCATCGTTCACCCCATCCCCGGTCATTGCCACCACGTGGCCCTTTCGGGATAAGGCATCCACCACCCTCATCTTGTGGGCGGGCGATACCCGCGCATATACCTCCACCTTCTCCACGATGCGGTCGAGGTCCTCATCGCTCAGATCATCGAGCTCGCTGCCGCTCAGGGCCAGGCCATCCTTCAGCAGTCCTAGTTCACGTGCAATGGCCATCGCCGTCAGTTTATGGTCGCCTGTAATCATGCACGACTTTATCCCTGCCGCGTCGCAAGACTTGATGGCCTCTCTGGCTTCCTCCCGGGGCGGGTCAATCATCCCAGCCAGCCCCGCGAACACCATGTCGCGCTCCGCCTCGTTATCAGTCTCCGTGCCAAGAAGGGGCTTGTAGGCCAGACCCAGCACGCGCAGGGCGCGCCCAGCCATCTGATGGGCGGCCTCCAGGATTTCGGCCCTGTCCTTCCCTGTGATTTCCCTCTCCCCTCCCCCTTGGTAGATGCGGCGGCAGGAGTCCAGAATCACCTCGGGGGCACCCTTCGAGTATGCTGTACGGCCGGCCTGTCCCTTCACAATGACCGTCATTTTCTTCCGCTCCGAGGAGAAGGGCACCTCACCAACTCGAGGGTAGTTGGCGGCGAGGTCCTCCTGCTTCAGCCCCGCCTTGGCAGCGACTACTACCAGGGCTCCCTCCGTGGGGTCTCCCTTTATTCGCCACGTGTCGTTATCCTTCACCAGCCGGGCGTCATTGCACAAGACGCCGGTGAAAAGAAGCGTGCGCAGATGGGCCTCGTCGGGCTTCAGGGGCTGGCCTCCTGCGGAGAAGTGCCCACGCGGCTCATAGCCGGTGCCGGAGACGTCAATGAGCTGCCCGTTCGCATAGAGCTGGCGCACCGTCATTTTGTCCTGGGTCAAGGTGCCTGTCTTGTCGGAGCAGATGACCGTGACGCTGCCCAGCGTCTCTACCGCGGTGAGCTTCCGGATGAGAGCGTGGCGCTTGACCATGCGCGTGGCCCCGATGGCCAGGGATATCGTCACAATGGCCGGAAGGGCCTCGGGCACAGCCGCTACCGCCAGGCTGATTCCCCAGATGAGCATCTCCAGGGTCGGACGGCCGCGCAGGATGCCGAGCAAGGCGACCAGGGCTGAGATTGCAAGGCAGGCGCTCCCCAGCCACTTGCCGATGCGGTCGAGGTTAACCTGGAGGGGGGTCTGCTTGTCCTCGACCTGCTGGAGCATTCCGGCAATCTTGCCGAACTCGGTAGTCATGCCGGTTGCTACTACCAGAGCGCTGCCCCGCCCGTAAGTCACTGCCGTCCCCATATAGACCGTGTTCCGCCTGTCCCCCAGGGGAGGTGCACCCGGGACCGCTCCCACCTTCTTCTCCACGGGTACTGACTCGCCGGTCAATGGTGCTTCGTCAGCTCGCAGGTTCACCGCCTCCATGAGGAGGCTGTCAGCAGGCACCCGGTCGCCCGCCTGCAGGAAGATTATGTCCCCGGGCGCCAGCTCCCTTGCCGGGACCTCGACCCGCTCGCTATCCCTCATTACTGAAGCCAGCGGGGCAGACAGCTTCTTCAGGGCGTCTACAGCCCTCTCCGCTCGATATTCCTGAATAAATCCCAGTATGGCGATGAAGAGGACGATGACGAAGATAACCAGGGCTTCAGTGTACTCGCCGACCACCACGGAGAGCAGCATGGCGAAG
>JAENJB010000137.1 GCA_016844565.1 Dehalococcoidia bacterium | reverse complement strand
CCAGAACTGAACCTCGCTCTCTTTCTTGGCCCCCTCTATCCACTGCTGTTTCTGTGTGAGCTGCGGGGCCGACGGAGCAGGCGCGGTCGGTGCCGGTGAAGGAGTCGGTGCGGGCGCTGGCGCCTTCGGTGAAGCGCACGCCGCCAGCAACAAACTCAGGGCCATGAACAGGCTTACGAAGTAACCCAATCTTTTCATCTGTCCTCCCTTCCGTCAGCCGCTGCTGGCGGATTTGATTTCAAGAGTAGAGCATTCTGTCTTCCATTGTCAAGTGTATGTGTGGTCGGGGTACCTACGAAGGTTCCTGTTTCAACCCGAGATGCGGTGGCTAGACTATTCTGGGGATTGCTGATCCGCCACCTTTCTCGAAGGAGTTGGAGAAGTAAGAAGCGGGCAAATGTCCCAGGAGTGACAATCTGAGTGTTTGTTGGCCGGTCGTCCAAACCAAGGCTCTACAATACCGAGAGCTGCAAAGAGGCTTTGCAAATTCCGAGACTTAGCAGCAAATCCAGATAGGACTAAGCCTTGGCCTCAATCAGCTTGAATATTCCGGCCGCGAGGTCTGTCACCCCTTCCACCTTTAGCCCGCTGATAGCCGCGTTCTGGACGGTTCTCCGGTTGATGTTTGGTCCCATAGCCCTTGAGAGTATGGGATTTGCTAGATTCATGAGGAAGGCCAGAATACTGTTGGCGCTCAGGACGTGCTCCAGCAGGAGCACCTGGCCGCCCGGCTTGCACACGCGCCCGACCTCCCTCAAGCCCCTTATCGGGTCAGGGACCGAGCAGAATACAAAGGTGGCCACTACCACATCGAAGGTATTGTCATCGAACCTGAGATCCTGCACATCCTGTCGCTGCAGGTTGACCTTAACACCGTACCTCTCAGCCCTTGCCCTGGCTCGTCTGAGCATCTTTTCACTGAAGTCAATGGCGGTTACCTCGGCCTCGGCGGGGTAGTAGGGGAAGTTCTTACCAGTGCCCATGCCGACCTCAAGGATCTTCTTACCTTCCACCTTGCTCCACAGCAGTTCCCGCCACTTACCGAAGCGCCACCTCTCGACTAGACTCTCCATGAGGTCGTAGACAGGGGCGATACGGTCGTATCGCTTTCTGATCGTTTCCGTTGTCCGGTTTTCTGCCTTCATCTCATCCGGGATACATTCTACTTGACTTCCTCAATCCTGTCCGAGCATTTGGGCGTGGCCAGCATCCCGCCTGACCGCCACGTGTCTCGGACACAATCATAGCACGATTGCGGGGCATGTCCTGTTGAGCAGTACGGCACCAAACATTCGTCAGTTTTGTGCAACGGTAGCATGGCACATGAAGACTGGGTCGCTGGGTGATGTCCAGCTACATGATGTTGCTCTTTGTGATAAGATGTTCGCAAGGCCACATAAGCATAGGGTGGAGAAGAGATGCCGCTAGCTCCAGACCGCCTACGCGAAATAGTCTCAGAGCTGGCTTCCCGACCGCAGCATGAGAAAGTGCGCTCGCTGGTCTACGAACTGCTCGTAAACGGGCTTGGGGCCAGGAGCACGGAGGTTGCCTTCGAGCGCCAGGTGCCGGAAGTGCACGGGCGCGTTGATGCCCTGCTCGGAAGGACTCTGTTCGAGTTCAAGTCTGACCTGAGGCGCGAGCAGCGCGATGCCGAGGGTAAACTGCCCGGTTATCTTGCTCAACGGGAAGCGGAGACCAGCACGCATTTCGTCGGGGTGGTCACCGACGGGGCAACATTCGTACCTTATGAGCTGCGCGGCGGTAAGCTTTGTCAGTTCCAGCCCTTCACTACACCGAGTGATAAACCGCATGAACTGCTTGTGTGGCTCAGTTCAGTTGTCGCGGTCAGCACCGAATTGGAGCCTAACCCGGATGTCGTCCAGAGGGAACTTGGCCGGAGCAGCCTTGCGTGGAATGTAGCCAGGCAAGAACTCACCGCTATCTGGAATGAACTTCGCGAGCATCCCGACGTGCGGCTGAAGCGTGACCTCTGGGCACAACTTATCCGGCGCGTCTATGGGGCCGCCCTAAACGAGGACGTATTGTTCTTGCAGCACACCTACCTGACGATTATTGCCAAGACAATGGCCGCCAAAGTGCTGGGAGTAGTCATAGCTGAGCCTGGCGAGCTACTGTCCGGCCGTCGTTTCAGCGAAGCCGGCATAGGAGGGGTGGTCGAATCAGACTTCTTCGACTGGCCGCTTGCCTCGGCGAAAGGGCCGGACCTGGTACGTCGGGTCGCCTTGCAGGCCAGTCGTTTCCGGCTTGAGGACGTACAGACCGACGTCCTCAAGGGGCTTTACGAATCTTTGATTGACCCTGAGCAGCGCCATTTCCTGGGGGAATACTACACCCCGGACTGGCTAGCCGAGCGAATGTGTGCTCATGTCATTGTCAATCCCCTGGAGCAACGTGTGCTTGACCCGGCCTGCGGGTCCGGCACGTTCCTATTTCATGCCGTCCGTCGGCTGCTGAAGGCAGATGAAGAAGCCGGGATTCCCATACAGGATGCTATCCAACGCGCCTGTCGGCAAGTCTGCGGCGTTGACGTTCATCCAGTCTCGGCCCAGATAGCGCGTGTCACGTTCTTGCTGGCGTTTGGCCCGGAGCGATTGAAGCACCGCCCATCCAACATCAATATTCCGGTGTATATCGGTGATTCACTGCAGTGGAATACACGCGGTTTCCTGGCGGAACGCGACGTGCTGATCGAAATTCCTGAAAGCCGGGAGTTGCTCGAATTCCCTTTTGAGGTCACGCGCGACCCGGTCATTTTTGACGCTGTTATCGGACGTATGCTGGAACTGAGCGAGCAGAATGCGCCCGCTGAGGGACTGGCAGCCTGGCTTCAGCGCGATTACCGCCTGAGTCCGGCGACACTGAACACGCTCACGCAGACCTATGATACCCTGCACCAGTTGCATCGCGGTGGACGAGACCACATCTGGGGCTTCGTGATGCGCAACCTGGTGCGCCCTATCTGGCTATCTCAGCAGAGTCAGAAGGTAGACGTGGTCATCGGCAATCCTCCCTGGCTTTCTTACCGCTTCATGGATGCGGACCTGCAGGCACGTTTTCGTACCGAGTGCCAGTCATTCGGCATCTGGCACGGCCAGGTGGCGCAACAGCAGGACCTATCATCATACTTCTTCGTGCGCTGCGTGGAGCTTTATCTCAGGGATGGCGGAGTCATCGCTTTCGTCATGCCCTACGCCGCTATGACCCGGCGCCAGTTTGCTCGGTTCAGGACAGGTCTGTACGGTGCTCCCCAAAGAGGGAGCTCCAGGCTCATTTACGTCAGCGCACAATTCACGGCTGCCTGGTCATTTTCAGACCAGGTGCAACCTCTCTTCCCGATCCCCTCCTGCGTACTCTTTGCCAAGTCCGGCGATGGTTCAGGGCCAAGGCTACCGAGCAGGGTGCAGGTCGCTGCTGGTATTCTGCCGCGACGCGACGCCTCGGGAACGGAGGCTAGCCAGTATTTGTCCTGGCATGACGCTCCTTGGCCGAGCGAGCGCGTGGACAGAGTCACGGCGGGGTACGCAGGCAGATTTAGAGATGGGGCCGTGGTTTTCCCGTCGGTTTTGTTCAGAGTGCAGGCGGTTGAGGCTGGTAAGTTAGGCACCAGCCCACTAGCGCCACTGGTTGAGAGTCGTCGTACTACTCAGGAGAAACCGCCTTGGAAGAACATGCGCTCACTCAGAGGCAATATTGAGACTGATTTTCTGCGTCCGCTCTATCTGGGGGAATCTATCGGGCCATTCCGAGTCCTCTCGCCGATCTTATCAGTAGTGCCCTGGGACAATGAACGAAAGCACTTGCTCGCCGCCGCCGAGGCTCAAGCCCGTGGCTACTCGCATCTGGCCGGGTGGCTGGCAGAGGCCGAGCGCGTCTGGTCGCAAAACGGTAGCGGCAGGAGAACCCTCGTGCAGCAGTTGGACTACTACGGTCAGCTTTCCGCCCAATTCCCGGTTGCCCCGCTCGGCGTCTGGCACGGTGCCGGCGGGGAGTCTGCTACATGACCCGCAGGCGATCGTTGAACACGGGCTGTATTGGATGGCAGTCAACTCGGTCGGTGAGGGGCGCTATCTTCTGGCGGTACTAAACAGTGAGACCGCGCGTCAGAAGGCGGAGGGGCTTCAGGCAAGAGGCCAGTGGGGAGCTCGCCACTTCGATAAGGTAATGCTCTCTCTGCCGATTCCCCATTTTGACGGCTCCAATAAACTACACAAGGAACTGGCGAAGGCAGCCGCTCACGCGGAAAAGGTTGCCGCTGCCGTTGAACTGAGCGAAGGGATACACTTCGTGAAGGCCAGGCAGAGAATCCGCGCCGCTTTGCGCGAGGACGGTGTAGCCGAGAAGATGGACAAGCTTGTAGCGGAACTCTTGAAGGCGCACGCACCAACCCAGTAGCCGCCTTTTGGCGTCACTTTTCGTCAGGATGTGTCGTTCAAGTCATCCAGCTGCCTGCTCAGTTTTGCACTTGGTAGGATCTCATCCTTAGAGTCCTCAGCAGGAATTCCCTGGCTAGCCGCTCGATTTCGAGTAATCGATCTTCAACGCGATGCTTTTGGCCCACATCAGCTTCGGATATGTTGCCATGGGCAATGTCGTTCCGTATGTGGATGTAACTCTCCTTGTTCCCTAGATGCTGGCCGAGCTTCTCTGTCAAATGCTGAGGCAAATGCGTGTATTATCTGAGTCTTCCCGCTCTTGTCACGTAGTTTCGGGTGCAAGCTTCTAGCCGTGGTCTCTATCGCCGACCAAAATGAAAGAAAACTGTTGAACGGGCTTGCTGACTTGACACCTTGCTGGTACCAGTCCATGGCTCGGTAAACGTCAACACGCACTCTTGGGGACAGGTTTTCCACAAGTCTTGACAGAGCAACCAGCGATCCCACGTGCGCTTCGTCAGCGTGGACGTAGTCTCTCGACTTGATGGGCACTGGCGCCAGCACGGAGCTACCGTTCCTGTCCAATGCTAGTTGTGCCGGTGCCCACCCTAACTTGGCTCCGCACAGGAAACTCAAGAGGATTACCGTCCGTTCTATTTGTTCGACGATGCCTGTCACACGCTCGGCAATCTGCCCTGTCTTCCAAACGTCGCTATCCACGGAGCCGTCGATAACGTACACCCTCTCCGTAATTTGCTGCCTTATCTCATCAGCACTCATCTGGCTGATTCTTCTTGTAAGCTTCCTGCGCGTCTGTTGCGTCTCAAGCACAATTCCGTTGGGAAACCTGATCGCTTCCTGGGCCATAACTAGGTTTCCGACGAGCTGGAATCTCAGTCGGGTCTCCTTTCTCACAAGCAGAACGTGCAGATAATGTTGCACCCTCCGATCTGGCGACATTCCCGAGATCTCGGAAAACAATTTGAGCATAGGGTCTATTGGCTGACTA
>JAENJB010000136.1 GCA_016844565.1 Dehalococcoidia bacterium | reverse complement strand
GGCGAAGCCCGAAGCAATCTCATACGGTACTAGTGGCTCAGAGATTGCTTCGCCCTCCCGGTAGGTCGGGATGGGCTCGCAATGACAGGCCGTGCTGGAAGTGGCTATTTTCGCGGGAATGACAGACGAGAGGCATGCGAATGACGAGGCGGGTATTTAGAGGTGAGAGGCAGGTTTAGTCATGCCCATCTACTCCCATTCCCAGCTCAGCGTGTACGAGCAGTGCCCGCTGAAGTACAGGCTCCGTTACCGCGATAAGATTGAGCGGGACACCGAAGGTGTCGAAGCGTTCTTGGGGAATATCGACGCCCGGCTTACCAGGGTGATCAGCCTGCCAGAGCTGCTCTCCTTTTATGACGCTACCTGGCGGAAGAGCTGGCACGACGCTGTCGTCATCACCAGGGAGGACGTCACTCAAGAACACTACCAGGCCCTCGGCAGAAAAATGATCGAGACCTACTACCATCGCTACGCCCCCTTTGACGCTGATACCACCATCCAGACCGAGATGCGGCTGAACTTCGCCCTGGACAAAGGAAGCAGGTATAAGATGACGGGCTTCATCGACCGGCTCTCCCGCACCGGCGATGGCGGTTACCAGATTCACGACTACAAGACCTCGGCCCACCTGCCCGCACAGGAAAACGCGGACCACGACCGCCAGCTCGCCATCTACCAACTCGGCGTGCGGAAGAGATCGCCCGATATCAAGGACATCAAGCTCGTCTGGCACTACCTCGCCTTCGACCGCGACCTGGTCTCCTCCCGCTCCGACGAGGCAATCGCCAGGCTGACAGCGGATACCACCCGGCTCATCGACGAGATTGAATCGGCGCTGGAGTTCCCGCCGAAAGAATCGGCTTACTGCGATTGGTGCGAGTACCCCGACCTCTGCCCGGCACGAAGGCATTTCCACGTCGTAGAGTCGCTGCCCCAGAATGAGTACCTGAAGGAGCCGGGGGTCATCCTGGTCAACAAATACGCCGAGCTTAAGGAGCAGGCCGGGGCGATTGGCGAGGAGATGGATAAAGTGAAGGAAGCCATAGTCGAGTACGCCCGCCGCCCGCCGGGAGGGGGTAACGGCTATGAGAGGAACGGGCAACAAGGTCAGGATAAAGTTCGACAGCCGCCTGAAGTTCCCCGGCAAGAGCGAGGCCGAGCGGGGCGGGCTCGATGACGCGATTATGCGGGCAGGCAAGTGGATTGAGGTGTCTCAGCTCGACACGGCAGCCCTCATCCGGATTGTCGGAGAAGGTTCCTGGGACAGGAAGCTGGTCGAAGAGGTGATGAAGTACGGAAGGATTGAGGAGACCAGCTCCGTCTATCTTTCGAAGCTGAAAGAGGGCGAGGACTGAAGCGCCCCCCAATGGTCTGTCATTGCTTCGGGCTTCGCCCTCACAATGACGGTCCGGACTGCCAAACGCCCCCCCTCACTGAGACCGTTTATTAGCACCGTTCGCCCTGAGCTTGTCGAAGGGCCGTTCATGGTTCGACAGGCTCACCACGAACGGCCTGTGAAGTTGCCAAACCATCTCCCGAACTTGACCTTGACACAAGCCGCGCCGGTGGTATAATCTTCCGTTCGGCAATCCCGCAATTGCTACACTCACATCGCCCGAGTCTACCCCCGCCGAAGCGGGCCGAAAGGAGCCAGATATGGGCAAAGGCAAAGAGGCTCTGATGCAGACGGTCGACCTCATCAATTCCATTGACAGAAGCGCAGAACTGATGCAAGGCTGGTCGAAGACTATCCAGTTCGACTTCAAGGGGGAGGCGGGGCCTTTCAATCTCTCCATCGATAAAGGCAAGATGAAATTCGCCGAGGGACCGGCCAATAACCCGGACATAGTCATGACAGGCGACACCAACGCCTTCGCTCCATCGGTGACCGGCCTAGTGGATATATCCCACCCCATATCCCGGGGAGACATCGTCATCACCAAAGGCCAGGTCAAGGAAATGATCACCTTCGGTCGAATCTTCGGCGCCACACAGCGGCTAAGGAGAAAGGGGTAGGCATTGAGACGCGTAGCTATTGTCGGCGTAGGCCAGTTGCCGTTCCGCTCTCGACGCCCTGACCGGATATACCAGTCGCTGACCCTCGAAGCGGTGAAGGCAGCGCTGGAAGACGCCCGCCTCACCAAGGAAGATATCGAGCTCATCATCTACTCCATCTACGGCGAGGTGATGCTCAAGCAGCAGATACCTCACACCTACGTCCACGACTACCTCGGCATGGAGGGCAAGCCCTCCTACTCGATCAAGGCCGGCGGCGCCTCGGATGGCTACGCCCTGTTCGCCGCCTACTGCCATGTCGCCTCGGGCGCGAACGACCTGGTGATGCTCGTGGGCTTCCAGAAGTCCCAGGACCTCTACTCCAGTCAGACCAGATCGAGAGGCGATGGCTTTCTCAAAGGCGGCGCCATCGGCTTCGACATCACCTGGCAAATGCCGATCAGCCCCGGAGGGGTGCCCGCCCTCCTGACTGTAAGCTGTCTCAACCCCCACATCCAGCGGTTCGGCGGACCCACCCCGGAGCAGATAGCCAAGGTATCGGTCAAGAACCACCGCAACGCCCTGGTCAATCCCAACGCACAGCTGAAAATGGACCTCACCGTCGAGGATGTTTTGAACTCCAGGATAATCGCCTCGCCCACCACCATGTACGAATGCTGCCTCTATAGCGACTGCGCCTCGGCGCTCATCCTCGCCTCGGAGGAGAAAGCAAAACAGATTACCGATAAGCCCGTCTGGATAACCGGCATCGGCCTGGCCAACTGGCATCAGCCCCGCCTCGAAGTGGAAAGCCTGGGCCGGATGAAGGGACTGGAGCTGGCCGCCCAGAGGGCCTACAAGATGGCTGGAATCAAGAACCCTTTGAAGGAGCTGGACCTGGTCGAGCTGCACGACTTCATCTCCGGCGTGGAGATCATGGCTTACGAAGAGATGGGGTTCTGCCCCATCGGGGCCGGAGGCCGGCTGGTGGACGAGGGCGTGGTGGAGAAGGGCGGCCTTCTACCGGTCAATGTGTCCGGCGGCCGAGTGGCGTGCGGCCATGCGCCCGGCGTCTCCGGGATAAGCTCCGCGGGCGATGTGGTGCTTCAGCTACAGGAGAGGGCCGGCGAGAGGCAGGTGCCCATCAAGAAGGGGAGAGGGCTGGTGGAATGCATTGATGGCGACGCTACCACCAACTCCGTTATCATTCTGGAGAGAAAGAGTTAACTGAGGTAAAGGCAGATGAGACGAGTCGCTGCCGTAGGCGTTGGACAGATGCCCTTCCGCTCTCACTGGGCTGAGAAGAGCTATCTGGCCATGGGCATGGAGGTCACCAAGAAAGCCCTTGATGACGCTCATCTGACCCGCGATGAGATAGACGCCGTCATCTATTCGATTTACTGCGAGATGATGGAGAGGCAGTACCGCCCAGCCCAGTTCATTCACGACTATATTGGCATGTCAGGCAAGCCGGGCATCCGCCATGACGCCGCCGCCGCCGGCGGGCACTACACCATCAACGAGGCTGTAGTGATGATTGCCTCGGGCATGTTCGATGTCATGCTCGTCCTGGGCGTCCAGAAGGGGCAGGACTTCTACTCCTTCGAGACCAAGTCCCGGGGCGACGGCTTCCTCAAGGGGATGTACATCTCTTCCGAAGGGACCTGGGTGCAGCCCGTGTTCCCCTCCCTGGCCGCTCTACTCACCCTGATGACCTGGGTACCCCACCTGGAGAAATATGGCGACCCGACCCCCCTGCAGGTGGCCAAGGGCTCCGCCAAGAACCACCGCAACGCCATACCCAACCCGTACGCTCAGTTGAAGATAGACGTCAGCCCCGAGGATGTAATGAACTCGAGAATCATCGGCTGGCCGACGACGATGTACGAGTGCTGCCTGATGAGCGACTGCGCCGCGGCGGTGATCCTCGCCTCAGAGGAAAGGGCGAAACAGATAACCGACAAGCCCATCTGGGTGAGCGGCTGCGGTGTATCCAACTATCCGTCCAACCGCCTTGCCATCGATGACCTGGGCCGGATGAAGGGTGTTAACATGGCCGCCAAAGCGGCCTACAAGATGGCCGGCATCACCAAACCGATGGAGCAGCTTGATGTCATCGAGATGAACGACATTATCTCGGCCAGCGAGCCGATGTGCTATGAGGAACTGGAGCTGTGCAAGCTCGGAGAGGGCGGCAGCCTGCTCGACGCGGGAATAACGGAGAAGACGGGCTCCCTGCCGGTCAACCCCTCGGGTGGCCGGGTGGCCTGCGGGCATGTGGCCAGCGTCTCAGACCTGATGTCCTCTTGTTCTGTCATACTGCAACTGCGTGAGGAAGCCCCCGGCATACAGGTGCCCATCAAGAAGGGAAGAGGACTGGTAGAGGGCATCGACGGCATCGCGGCTTTGAGCGCCGTGACCGTTTTTGAAAGGGACAGGTGAGCGACATGCAACAGAAGAAGAAAGAAGCAGAAATCTTCGAAGCGCCCTACCGGTATATCGCCGACTACCTGTATAGCTATGGTGAGATTTCTAAGTTCTTCAGGGAGGTCAAGGACAACAAGCAGCTCTACGCCACCAAGTGCCCGCAGTGCGGCGTGGTATGGTGTCCGCCGCGCGGCTTCTGTTCCCACTGCTATGTCCCCACGGACTGGGTGCCGCTCACCGGCAAGGGCACCGTCCTGGCCTGCACCTACTGCTACTTCGAAGCCACCGGCGAGGAGCAGTTGCCCCATCACTTTGACCTTCCCTTCATCATGGCCATCATCAAGCTCGACGGCGCCGACACCGGCTTCCTGCACACCGTCCGTTCCAAGGAAGCCAAGATGGGTGAAATCAAGGCCGGAACACGGGTGAAGATCGTGTGGCGGGAGCCGCGGCTCGGCAAAGTCGTTGATTTCTATTTCGTACCCGACGACGGGAAGTAGGCGCATTCTCTCCCGTCCGCATCTTGTCATTGCGAGGCCCGATGAAATCGGGGCGTGGCAATCTCGTTCGCTCGCAATGACAGATGAGATGGGACTTTCCACCCCCGTCCCGTTAAGGGCGAGTGGAGGAGACTTTGCACCTGAGGTGAGTTGATGCAAGGCACGACTGACGAGAACGCGCTGGCCCCGTACCGTGTCCTGGACCTGACGCAGGGAGGCTGCCTTCTTTGCGGCAAGCTGCTGGCCGACCTCGGGGCTAACGTCATCAAGATTGAGCCGCCGGGCGGCGACCCGACGAGGGGGCTGGGGCCATTCTACAAAGACCAGGCCAGCCCGGAGCGAAGCCTCTACTGGTTCGCCTACAACACCAACAAACGCGGCATCACCCTCAACCTCGAGACGGAAAAGGGCCAGGAACTCTTCAGGCGGCTCGCCAGGACCGCCGATTTCGTGCTGGAGTCGTTCAACCCGGGGTACCTGGACAACCTGGGGCTGGGTTACCCCGCGCTTAGCGAGATCAATCCCAAGCTGGTGATGACCTCCATTACCCCCTGCGGGCAGACCGGCCCCTACACCGGCTTCAAGGGACCCGACCTCATCACCTGGGCGCTGGGCGGCTACCTCTTCGTCGTGGGATATCCCGATAGACCGGTGTGGATCAGCTTCCCCCAGGCTTCAATACAGGCCGGAGCCGAGGCGGCCGGAGCCAGTCTGGTGGCCCACTGGCACAGGACCCAATCGGGCGAGGGCCAGCATGTCGATGTTTCCATTCAAGAGTGCGTCACCGACCTGCTGTGGAACGTGGCCGAGTACTGGGACCTGAACAAGACTATTGTGAACCGGGTGGGCAATGCGTGGAAAACGGCCCATGCCGTCATGCGCCAGGTCTTCCCCGTCAAAGACGGCCATGTGGCCATCCTGCTCATGGGAGGAGGCTGGGCGGGCATGGTGGCTTCGGATAAGGCACTGGTGGGGTTGATGGACGAGGCGGGAATGGCCCCCGAGTGGTTGAAGACCTTCGACTGGGTCCATGAGTTCGACACCATGAAGATGACCCAGGAGACCTTCGACAAAGTGGCCGGGCCCATCGGCAAGTTCCTCCTCACCCAGACCAAGGAAAGGCTCTTCGCCGAAGCGATAAAGAGACGCATCCTGGTCGCTCCCGCCAACACCGTCAAGGACATCCTCGAAAGCCCTCAGCTCAAAGCCCGCAATTTCTGGGTCGAACTGGAGCACCCGGAGCTGGGCGAGACCTTGAAGTACAGCGGGGCCTTTGTCCAGATGAGTGAAACCCCCATCAAGATCCGGCGTCGAGCCCCCCTCGTCGGTGAACACAATAACGAGATATATGTCAATGAACTGGGCATGACCAAGCGGTACGTGACCACCTTGAAGAAGGCGGGGGTTATCTAGAAATGAGACGGCACGTTTTCTTGTCATTCTGAGCCACTGAAAGGGCGAAGAATCCGCCCCCGTCGTCGGCCCTGACCGGGGTGGATCCTTCGGCCTCCCGATTCCATCGGGATGGCCTCAGGATGACAGAAGAGGAGAGAGAACCATGCCAGGGAAAGGTGCCTTAGCGGGAGTCAAGATAGTCGATTTCGGCCGCGTCTTCGTCAATCCCAACACGGCCATGCGTCTGGCAGTGCAGGGCGCGACCGTCGTCCGCGTTGAGTCCCATACCGCTCTCGACCTTCAGCGGATGGCCCGTCCCTATAAAGACAATGTGTCGGGGCTGAACAGCAGCGGCAGCTTCACCGGCTCCAACAACAGCAAATACAGTATAACCGTCGACCTGCGCAAGCCCAAGGGGAAAGAACTGGCCATGAAGCTCATTCGCTGGGCTGATGTCGTCATGATAGGGATGCCCCCGGGAACGATGGAGAAGCTGGGACTGGGCTACCAGGATGCCAGGAAGCTGAAACCGGACATCATCTACTTCATGAGCAGCCAACTTGGCAACTACGGCCCCTACTCGGCCTTCGCGGGCTTCGGCAACCACGCCTCGGCGATGTCCGGGCTCTATTCTCTCACCGGCTGGCCCGATGATGAACCCATGGGACAGTACAGCGGCGCCTATATCGACGCCACCTCGCCGCGCTTTGGCGTGACCGCCATTATGGCCGCCCTTGACTGCCGCCGCCGGACGGGCAAGGGCCAGGTTATAGACCAATCTCAGTTGGAGGCCGCCACCCAGTTGTTGCTGCCTCTTTTCATGGACTGCTCCGCTACGGGCAGGGTTGCCATGCGCTCGGGAAACCGGCTGGCCTACGCGTCGCCCCACGGTGTTTTCCGTTGCCAGGGGGAGGACCGGTGGCTCGCCATCGCCGTCCTTGATGAGCGGGAGTGGCGTTCTCTCTGCCGGGTGATGGGAAAAACCGGGCTGGCCAGAGACCACAGGTTCGCCACCGTCGAGGCCCGCAAGAAGAACGAAGACGAGTTGGAGAAGTTGATAGTGGAATGGACGGGCGCCCACACCGCTGAGCAGGCAATGGACTGGCTGCAGGCAGCCGGAGTGCC
>JAENJB010000135.1 GCA_016844565.1 Dehalococcoidia bacterium | reverse complement strand
AGCCCTAGCTTGATATCGCCCATGCCCATGCCGCCGCGGTAGGCGAGGAAGGGCAGGGCCATGGCGGCCAGGCCGATTCCCCCTCCGATGAGGGAGTCAACCACCCCCGGCTCGGGCGGCAGGAAAGAGGCGGCGAAGGCCAGCACGATAGTTGGGTAGGTAATGACATTGAGGACCAGCTGGTGCTCCAGGTCGATGACGAAGATGACGATGAGCACGCTCGCCCAGACCAGGAAGATGCCCAGCTCGAGGCTGAGCCCGAACTTCCAGTAGAGGAAGCCGAACAGAGCCGCGGTGACCGCCTCCACGATGGGTATGCGGAGCGGTATGTGGGCGCCGCAGTAGCGGCAGCGGCCGCGCAGGAAGAGATAGCTGAAGACGGGGAACAGGTCGAGGAAGCCGAGTTTACGCCCGCAGGCGGAGCAGTGGGAAGGGGGGCGGACAATAGACTGCCCGGCGGGCAGCCGGTCGATGCAGACGTTCAGGAAGCTGCCCACGAACAGGCCGAGGAGAGTGGTAAGAGCGAGCATATGATGAAGTTGTATCACGTTCGGCGCACGGCGTCAATAGCTGAAATGAACCTATCCCCTCCCCCTTCCCTTTCAAAGGGAAGGGGGATTGTGATTTACAAGAGGGACTGCGTCCCTCTTAAACGCCCTCATGCTAGGCATTGTACACGGCGACGACTACAGCATCCGACGGGTTGGACTCGTCCAGGAAGGCCACGGCGAGGTAGCGGCCGGCCACCATGTCGGCGGACGGGATGTTCCTGGCGACGGGGACTCCGGTGAGGAACTGCCTGCGGGAGCCGGCCAGCTCGATGGCGGCGAGGTAGTTTACGGAGTCCCAGGAACGGAGGATGGCTTTCTTCATGTTGTCCCCCTCTCTCCTTCGACAAGCTCAGGACAGGTTCTAACTCTCTCCCTCCAGGGGCGAGAGGACTATTCCCTCTCCCTGGACGGGAGAGGGGCAGGGTGAATGTTCTCACACGCCTCCCAGCGCCAGTTTATGCCTGTAGATACCCCTCTCGGTATCGTAGCGGAGGGAGACGGCCAGGATGCGGCGCTTGACCGCGGTGAGGCCGGCCCTGGCGTCGGTGACATCGACCACGTCGTAGAGCTCCTGTCCGCAGTTGGCGGGGGCCTCGATGCTGCCGGCGTACGACGCCAGGGCGGCGTCCCTGAGCCAGGCGGCCCCGCGGTCCTCGGCCTTGGCCTGGGAGTCGAGGTTGATGTCCTGAACGGTCTTCAGGCTCTCCCATGCCTTCTCCATGGGAGTCCAGTCGAAGGAGTCGGCGGAGACGCCGGCCTTGACGGACTCGGCCTTGACCCAGTTGGGCTCCTGAAGGCGCTGGAGGTAGCTGCCCTCCAGGAGAGGATGACCTGAGCCGCCATAGCTGTACGCGCTGGCGTCGGCGGCCAGGGGGCTGACCAGGCGGCCGTACTCGGCGTCAAACCGTACAACGTCGGGGACGAACGACAGGAGCCGGCGGACCACGCTGCGGCCGTCCTGGCCCGGGTGGAGGGCGAAGTCGGGGGTGAAGGTGGTGGCGGGAGAGGAGTTGGAGACGATGCTGCTATTGAAGCCTGCCCGGGCGAGCACCCACTGGACCATGCCCCAGACGGCCTTCTCGGATACGCCGGCGTTCCATCGCCAGGACTGGCGGGCGGACCAGGCCTCGAGGATATGGATGGCTCCCAGGGCGTGGACGCGGAGGACGGCCTTCCCTGGCCCTGACAGGTGCTCGAAGGCTCCTATCCAGTAGCGGGGGCCGGAGCTCGTCTCGTCGCCGGCCGTCGTCCGGTACCCGAGCTCGGGGACCAGCTCGGCGCCCAGGTCGAGGACGGCGATGGCGCCCGAGCCGGGGGAGCTGTACTTGCCGGTGGAGTTGTCGAGGTCGAGGACCAGGCTACTGGACCAGGGAGCTATGTCCTCCCTGGCGGCTGTGATATCGGGGCTGAGGTCCAGGGAGCTGACGGCGGTGGCGGCCCGCCACACTCCTTTGGGGTGGGTGAGCCAGGCATAGCCGGATGTCGAGCCGATGGCCAGGCCGTAGGCCGATGTGAAGTTGAAGGGGATGGCTTCTCTCCAGAAGCCGGCGTCGAAGGTCTGGCCGGGGGAGAGGTAGTGCTGATGGGGGCGGTGGACGGTGGGCGTGCCGGTGAATGAGTCCACGTAAAAGAAGCGCCAGGTATCCGGCCTGGCCAGGGAGGGATAGGAGAGATCCACGGCGCCTCCTGCAGGGGCCTGGGAGATGACGGCATAGGCGATAAAGACAGTCCAGTCCCAGGTGACGGACCAGAGTATCCAGTTACTAGATGCGTCTTTGCCGGCGCCGATGATGCAGAAGATATCGCTGAGGACGCTGACAGCGATGCCCTTGAAGGCGGTGAAGCCTGTGCCGGCCCATGCTGTGTTCGCTCCCCACGTCCCCGAGGTGCGCTTCCTGGAGTAGAACGCGGTCCCCACAGTGAAGAAGAGGCCGATATCGCCGTTGGCCTTGTAGGCGGCGGCCATGCCGGTTATCTGGCCGCCGGCCGCGCCGATGTTGGTCCGGGCGAATGTCGATCCGTTGTTGGTGGACTTGTACTCCCAGATGTCGTTGGCGGTGTCCTGGACGAAGATGATGATCTCCTGGCTCTGGGAGCAGGCAGCGATGGGGGAATCGGTGCGGTAGCCGGCCCATCCGGAGTCGTTCCACACAGAGAAGTCGCTGCTGGGCCCCGGGCTGGCCACTCTCTGCCACCAGAGGTATGAAGGTGCGCCGCTCGGGTTGATGCTGGCGCGGACCAGGGCGCCATCGGCGGGGAAGGTGAGGGCGTGGAAGCTGTCCGTCTCGCTGCCGGTGTAGAGCCTGGACCAGGCCAGGCGCTTAGTGCC
The DNA here is from genome assembly GCA_016844565.1 of Dehalococcoidia bacterium. Taxonomy (GTDB): domain Bacteria; phylum Chloroflexota; class Dehalococcoidia; order JAENJB01; family JAENJB01; genus JAENJB01. The sequence goes on along the minus strand of JAENJB010000135.1, from coordinate 1,223 downwards.
GGCGTAGCGATCGTAGGCGGTGGCCTTGAAGACAGGCACGGCTGAGGCTGCCTTCTGGGCGGCGGCGAGGGTGGAGGTGAGGGTCCTCATGGGCGGCTCCTAGTCCGTCATTGCGAGCCCGTTGGCATCGCCAGGGGCGAAGCAATCTCATACGGTACTAGGGGCGTAGAGATTGCTTCGGCCTCCACCTGCGGCGGATGGCCTCGCAATGACGGTTGGGCCTGGTGGGTGGTCATGGCTTCGTCTTCCCCCTCGACCGGTCGTAGAACCACCAGGCGAGCATGCCGACTACCATGCCGGCGTAGAGCTCGGGCACGGGCTTGCCCTGGTAGACCAGGGCTGAGATGGTGAGCATGCCGGCCAGGGTGAGGACGGGACGGACCAGGGCGCGGATGGTGTTCATGGGGTTATTCCTCCTTTCTCCTAACTGTCATTGCGAGCGAAGCGAAGCAATCTCTGAGTCCCTACGATGCAGAACCGTGTGAGATTGCTTCGTCGCTCCGCTCCTCGCAATGACGGTGGGCGTGCAGCTCACTCCTTTCCGGGCACGGCACGCCGTGCCCCTACCGGCGGGTGTTCTCGCCCCTCCTTCCCCCGGCCGCCAGGGCGCCGGCCACCACCAGGACCAGGCCGACCAGGCCGTGGTCCACCGGCCAGTAGTGGAGAGTGAGGCCGTAGGTGATGTAGTGCTCCAGCATGAGGCCGCCGCCGGCGATAACGGCGGTGAAGCCAAGGTAGCGGGTGTAGTAGGGTTTCCATTTCATTTGTTCAACCTCTCACCCCCTTCGGCAAGCTCAGGGCAGGCTCTGCCCCTCTCTCCTTTGAAAGGAGAGAGGGGACTGTTTTAGAAGAGGGCCTGCGGCCCTCTTAGACGCCCTCTGCCGGGCCGGTGTCATCGCGCCGGAATGATTTTTTCCGGAAACGAATCTTCCTCCTCTAGTTGATGAGACAGGCGTACACGCCGAAGGTGATGAGATCAGCGACACCTCCGACCAGCCCGTACTCGGCAGCCACCCGCCACGTGCGGGGAAGCGGATAGCTCAAGGTGGCCTCGATGTCGCCGGCAGCGGCTCCCACGCCGGGGTAGACCAGCAGCTCATACCGGTTGGCGACGCTGATGGCCGGGGTGGTGTGGACGGTCGCCCAGCCCACGCCGCTCTTCGACTGCACCTGCAGCTTGAAGGTGAAGGTGTCGTCCCCGGCGAAGGTGTTGACATCGTAGG
>JAENJB010000134.1 GCA_016844565.1 Dehalococcoidia bacterium | reverse complement strand
TGGGATTTGGCGTCGGAGAAGCACACGAGGGAGCAGAAATCAAACGGGAAGAGGTACTCGCCGTTGCCTGACATTTACACACCTATTGACAAGACCTCGTCTTTGCACCAGTAACGCTGTATGCCGTTGTGAGTCCCGAACTTGCTCACGTTCGGGGAGAGGCAATATTTGCACACTACTTGTTGTTCTGTAACCACTCCTTCAGCTCCTTCATTTCAATCGTAAGATTGTTTATAGCTTGTGTATTCTGTTCAATGGCTTGTCTGACTTGGGTGAAATCGTCTGTGTAGTTATCTGGCGGTTTGGCAAGCTGCACCAGTGCCCAAAAAACCAATATGAGCATTACCACTGCCACAATGATGGCTACCGCTGCTCGCCCGAACTCCTTCACGATGCCACCCCACAATCCCAGCCATCTGACACGGTAGTGAATGAAGTTGTCGTTGAACACAGGCATGAAATGTCTGTATAGGATATCGAGTGCCAAACCTGCGAAGAAGATGAGAATAAATTGAACCACGAAACTTTGGAGCATCGCCTTACCCTCCCAGCCCAAGATGCCAGAAGGATACAGAGGCTACGGGAGAGTGTCAACCACGAGTATACTGAACCTTGTTGTCCACCCCCTTGAATAGCCCAGCCAGAGCCTGTAAGATTGCCATTTGCGCCTCCGTGCGGGATGCAATCATCAGTGGAAAGCGAGACGGATATGGCTGAGGGAAGAGTTGAGATCGAGATAGCCTCCCCAGTGAAGAAGGTGTTCGACTTCGTGGCCGACGTGGAGACCCACCCACTCTACGACGGCGAGTTCGTCGAGAGTGTCAAGATAACTTCCGCGAAGAGGCGGGGCAAGGGGATGACCTTCACGCAGGTCCGCCGCGGGTCGGACAAGCCATCGCCCTCGGAAATCATCGAGTTCGCGCCAAACAAGAAGGTGGTCTGGGTCGCCCACGGCGCCAAGGGAGACGTCCTGGTAAGCTACTGGTTCGAGAAGACGCCCCGGGGCACCCGCATAGTCCATGCGGTCAGCTCCACCCTGCTCGACGACCCCGAGAGGCTGAAGCTCTCCTATGAGGAAAACACCAGGGAGCTAGCCAACCTGAAGAAGATGATGGAAGAGGACTAGGGGCAGGACCTTTGTTTGCCAGAGGGAAAGCCCTGCTGAAGCAGAACGAGCTGCTGCTCATCATCTACATCCAGACAGCGCTGGCCACGCTCGGTTTCGGTCTTATCAGCCCCGTTCTGCCTCTCTACGCCCGCTCCTTCGGAGTCAGCATCTTCATGATCGGGCTGCTGGTAACATCCGTGGGAGTGGTGCGCGTCATCTTGGATGTGCCCATGGGAAGGATATCCGACCGCTTTGGGCGAAAACCCCTGGTGGTGCTGGGGTCGGCCCTGATGGCCCTGGGCTCCTTCGGCGGTGCCATGTCGGGCAATTTCTGGATGTTCATGGCCTTCCGCGTGACGTGGGGAGTTGGTTCATCCTTCTGCACCATGTCACTCCAAACAATGCTGACCGATGTCAGCATAACGGGCAACCGGGGCAGGGTTATGAGCGCCTATCAGGCAGCCTTTCAGGTCGGCCACAGCATGGGCCCCGCCATCGGCGGTCTAGTCGCCTACTACTACGGACTCAGAGGGCCCTTCTTCGCCTACTCCGCAGTGGCCCTGTTCGCTATGGTCTGGGCTTCACTGCGCCTGCGCGAGACCAGAAAACCCACCGCGGCAACGGCGAACGACCACCGGGAGACCGCCGGCACAGCGGCGCGCGAACCGAAAAAGAGCAGCTTCGCCCTGTACCGGCAGCTCCTCCTCGATACCAGCTTCATGCTGGTCGCCCTCCTGACATTTACCCATGCCATGTCCCGCACCGGCACCAACCAGATCGTTCTTCCCCTGCTGGCCGCCGAGCAGGTCCGCATCAACACCGGGCAACTGGGTCTGGCCCTCACCCTGACCGGCCTGGTCCACCTCGCAACCACTTTTGTCGGCGGGTGGATTTCCGACCGCTTCGGGCGAAAGAGGGCGCTGGTCCCCGGCTATTTGATAATGGCCATGGGCATCGTAGTCTTCGCCCTGAGCCAAAACTACTGGATCTTTCTCATCGGCTCATTCGCCATGGGCCTGGGACGCGGCATCAGCGGCCCCACCGTCGCTTACGCTGCCGACCTAGCCCAGCCGGGACAGTTCGGCGCCACCCTGGGGCTTTTTCACACCTTCAACGACTTAGGCATGGTCATCGGGCCGCTGATAATAGGCTGGCTGGCAGACAACCGGGGACTGGCCGCGCCCTTCTACTTCGAGGCTATCGTACTGACACTGGCCGCCGTCCTCTTTGGCCTCTTCGCCCGGGAAACCGTCCGCCGTGGGAGAAAGGTGGGGAGGGGCGAGACAGTCTGACATCTCCGTAGGGGCACGGCGTGCCGTGCCCGCAATCCTCTCCCCTCAAGGGAGAGGGAACATCCGCGGACGAGTCTCATGCCCGCGGAACACAGAGCAAGGCCGCAGAAGTCGCAGATTCCTCGACAGGCTCGGAATGACATTGCGGATTACACCCAGGCTACCTGTCCGTTTTCTATCCTGATTTGTCCCTGTCGCTTCACCACTTCCCACAGCGGGTGCAAGGAGCGCTCCGGCTCCGGCTTAATGCGGCACCGCTCTAAAGCCACCGCTTCGGTGCCCACTTTCGCCTCCTCCCCCTCCTTCTTCAGCGTTACCCACCTCACCCAGTCCTTATTGTCCCGGTCGGGATAGTCCTCTCTCAGCATCTCCCGCGACTCCTCCCTGGCCAGCGCGCTCTTCAGCAGAAACATAGCCGTCAGCACCATGTTGCGAGTCTCCAGCGCCATCCGCAAATAGTGAAAGTCATAGGCGCAGAGACGGGGCACCTGCTCATTCCACAACTCCTCGACCCTGCGGAGCGCCTGAATCATCCTCGACTGGTGGCGAAGAAGCAACACATCGTACGGCATCAAGGTCTCCTGGAGAGACAGCAGAACGGTATCCGGTTCGATGCCATCCCTTCGCTGCAGCGGCTGGAAGACGTAGTCCCTGAAGGCCTGTATCTGGCCACTCTCCACCTTGGGCTCGCGAGCCTCGCGCGCATACTCTGCGGCATGCTTCCCCGCCCTCGCACCCGAGGTAGCCGCTCCGGCCAGGGCGTTCTGGCCGCTTGGACCGGCCCGGGACATGGCATCGCCGCAGGCGAACAGCCCGGAAAGGCTGGTCTCGTAGCACCGGTTCACCTTCAGCCCTCCCGCGCACGACGGGCCCTCCGTGACCCACTCTATTCTCTTAACGAACCTGTCCCCCTGGACCACGCCAGCCCGCTCATACATCATCATAGGCAGAGGAAGCACCCGCTTCATGCGTTGCACCTTATCAGGTGAGATATGAGTCATATCGAGATGGAGCGGCGTCCTGCCCTGTCTGGCTTCGATAGCGCAGGCGGTTGCCAGGACGGACAGCTCGGTGCGTCCCTTGAGCACCGGGTCGTACCTTTCGATGAAGCTCTCCCCCCGGGCATTGGCCAGAATGGCTCCGGACCCCATGTGCATGTTGTTGCCCGGCCCGATATCGTAAAGCGCCGGGCCCTGGTTCGGAGAGCCCAAATCAAAGCCCGTCAGCACGGCGCCCGCCCGGTAGGCGGCAGCAATACCGTCGCCACTCAGATTGCGCTGGCCTGGCCGCCGTCCCTTGAGCCACGTCCTGCCTGTGGCCATGACCGTGGCCCTGGCCTGAAACACATGGAAAGCGCCGGTAGTGGTATTGAAGCCCACTGCCCCAACCACCCTGTCGTCCCGGGTAAGCAGGTCGGTGATCATGACCCTGTCCACCACCTCCACCCCGGCCACCACAGCGGCCTGCCTCATGACGCCCATCATCTGGAAGCCGCCGTGGAACATCATCACCGGCGTCGTGCCCCGGCCCGCCTGCCTTTCGAGCTTGCCGTCCGACCCCTTCTCGAACTTGACACCGAAGCCGTCCATCTCCCGCACCCGGTGCACGAAATCGCTGAGGTGGTCCTCCAGCCTCTCCTGGTCGCAAAGGTAGTTCGATTTCTCGACCGCCTCTTTGAAGACTGCGTCGTAGTCATCTTCATCGGGGAAGAACGGGTGAATAAC
>JAENJB010000133.1 GCA_016844565.1 Dehalococcoidia bacterium | reverse complement strand
TTATGATAGACTTTCCCGTTGGTTCCTGGAAGTCGCTGCATTCAGAAAGAGATTATGAAGCTATGCCCACACTCTTGCTGAACAAGAACACGGTGAAAGAGCTGCTCGACATGTCAGAGGTGATTGAGGCGGTGGAGCAAGCTTTCAGAGACTGGGCTGAGGGCAGGGGGAGGATGCCTCCGAAATCATATGTCCTGCTGGAGAAGGGCGATTTCAGGGCCATGCCGGCGGCGTTGCCGGGGATAGTGGGAATCAAGTGGGTGAACGTGCATCCGCAAAATCCGTCCCGCGGCTTGCCCACTGTCATGGCTACGCTAGTCATCAACGACCCGGATACAGGCTATCCGCTGGCAATCATGGATGGCACCGACATCACCGCCTACCGCACCGGGGCGACCGCGGCGGTGGCGTCGCGGTTCCTAAAGGCTCACGAAGCCTGGGTATCATCGGGGCCGGGCGCCAGGCCTACACGCAGATTGAGGCGCACGTGAAGCTTTTTGACCTGAGAGAAATCAGGGCGTTTGATTTGTCGAAGGCTGCCGTCGAGAGGCTCATCAAAGTTTTCCCCGGTTATCCTGTCAGGGAGAGTACTTTGGAAGAGGCTGCGGGCTCGGACATTGTGTGCACTCTGACACCGGCGCGCGGGCCGTTTGTGAAGAAGGAATGGATTATGCCCGGGGCCCATATCAATGCCATCGGGGCTGATGCGCCCGGGAAGGAGGAGCTGGAGCCCTCCGTGCTCAAGGGGGCCGTAGTGGTGGTGGACGACCTGGAGCAGTCGAGGACCTCGGGGGAAATCAACGTCCCTGTCAACAAGGGGCTATTCAGCATGAAAGAGGTCTACGGGACGCTGGGCGAGATTATCTCGGGTAAGAAGCCGGGACGGACGGATGATAAGGCGATTACTGTTTTTGATTCTACGGGAGTGGCCGTCGAGGACATCGCGGTGGCGAAGGTCATATATGAGAAGGCGAAACAAAGGGGTGGTTGCCCGTCTATGAACCTGATTGAGTGAGGAGCACTGGCACTAAGCAGTAGCGGTTTCAATTTATATCCGGGCGTGCCTCGCGTTTCTGTGCCGACATTTCCCTCAACCAATCGAGGGATCCAGGGGCTGCCTCCCAAAACCGCCCGAAGTGTTCCCAATAGCAATATGCTTCATCGGTACTGCCCACGGCAACCGCATCCGGTCTGGCTGATCTGGGCAAGCGATGTCTCTTCTTGAGAAGCTCTTTTCGCACCAGGGGTGAATATTCTATCGCTTCTCTAAGTGCTCCATCTGCCTCTCTTATCCGTCCCAGTATGTATAGGGCCAGGGCTTGCCCATAGAGAGTCTCAGGCATCATATCGTCAGGGTATTGCTCTGTGACCTTAAGGGCGTCTTCGAATCTATTCAGTTCGAATAGCGCCTCTTCGGCCATCGCGCGAACTCCCTGATTGTCGTTGGGATTGAGAGAAAGCAATTCTTGGAATAGACTCAATGCCTCCCCTGTGTGGTACTCTTCGTACTTAGCTAGGGCTAATCCGTGAAGGCATCGGAGAAATGGCCTGTTTTCCAGCCATCCCCATTGAAGACGGTCTTCCCCTGGATTGAAATCTTTGGGAAATGTCTTGCGACCGATGCGCACAGCCTGCTCCCAGAGGTCGTTAGCTTGATAGATCAAATCCCGTTCTGATAAGACCATAGCCAAATGATGAATTGCGTCCAGATGGTCAGGCATAGCAGCGAGTACTGCATTGAAAGCCCTCTCAGCTTGGTCGAGGTCACCTTCGTCATAAGATTCGCATCCCTCGTCGAATAAGTCCATCAGGTGACTGTATGCATCTGGATAGACAAAGTGCCACTGGTGCAGGGCCACCCTGGATAGCTTTAGCATGAGTTACTCCTCGGTTTCAGTCACGGCTTAAGTTATCATTTTGCGGAGCTCTATTCAAGGTGATGGGCAAATATGTATTAGCGACTGTGCCGCAACCATAATGCCATCTTGGGCAACAAATTGGACGATTGTGCAGTCAGCGACTGCAGGTATTGGTAAAGCCGCGCTTTTCCCCTGACGTACACCGGCCTTTTCGGGCCTTGTGACACGAATCGCGCGGGTGTAAGATGACGGTCATGCTTCTGTCTCCAAAGGCCCTGGTGGGAAAGGTCCCGCTCTTCAGGTCTCTTCGCTACCCCAATTACCGGCTTTACTGGCTCGGCATGCTGGCGACCACGTTCGGAAACCAGATACGTCTGGTCGCCATGCTGTGGCTGGTGTATCAGTTGACCGGGTCTCCCCGGGACCTCGGCCTCGTTGGCGGCGCCGATGGCGTAGCGACCATTGTCTTCACCCTCTTCGGCGGCGTTCTGGCCGACCGCGTCGACAGGCGGCGGCTCCTCCTGGTCACTAATATCATATTCTTCATTCTCCTCTTCCTCCTGGCGGCCTTCACCGCACTGCAATTGGTCACGTTGTGGCACTTGATAGTCTTCGCTCTCCTCTTCGGTGCGGTTGGCGCCTTCGACGGGCCCACCAGGCAAGCCCTGCTACCTCAGCTCATCGGGGACCGAAAAGACCTGATGAATGCCATCGCCCTCCATTCCACTATCTTCCAGACCAGCCGCATCATCGGGCCGTCAATAGCAGGGCTGTTAATTGCGGCCTTCAGCTCGGCCGTCTGTTTCTTTATCACCGCCGCCGCTTACCTGGCGATGGTGCTGGCAATCTATCGAATCAAAATAGAGAAAGCAGACAAGGTTGAAAGGGAGAATGCGCGCGGGTCCCCCCTGGAGGGGGTGAAATATGTATGGAAGAATTCCATCTTCAGCTCCATTATTGGCATGGTTCTCGTCAACAGCGTTTTCGGCATGTCCTTCGTCTACCTCATGCCCGTCTTCGCTGGTGACATCCTGAAGGTGGATTCCAGGGGTTACGGCTTGCTGATGACCTTCATGGGAGTGGGGACGCTTAGCGGAGTACTCCTGGGCGCCATGCTGGGGAGTTTCAAGAAGAAGTATGTCCTTCTGCTGGGTGGCTCCGGCCTCTACGGGCTGCTGCTCATTGTCCTGGCTTTCTCCCAGGATTATTCAGGAGCGGCGATAGCGATTGCCCTGGCCGGCTTTACGCAGCACCTCTACATGCTGACCGCGCAAACCATTATTCAATATCTGGTGCCCGACGGGGTGCGGGGTCGGGTGATGGCTATCTACAGCCTCGTATGGGCCTTAGGCCCGATGGGCAGCCTTCAAGCCGGCGCGGTGGCCACCTATCTGGGTGTACCGGTGGCGATAGCTATAGGGGGTGGGGTGCTTACCAGCTTCACCATTTTTCTCCTGATAGCGGTCCCCCGCCTCAGGAAGCTTGACGTATGATTCGTGGGATTTGTGCTATTATTTGCTGAATGTCGGACCGCACCAGTCCCCCGTATCTTGAGGAGATAGCGGAGTACCTGCGCCGGAAAGGCGTCGATGCCTATCTGGTGGGCGGCTACGTCCGCGACCTGCTGCTGGGGCGCAAGACCGCGGATGTGGACATCGCCGCACCGGACGCCACCGGCCTTGCCAGGGAGATCAGCCGTGTTTTCAACGGCACCTTTGTGCTCCTGGACGAAGCCCACCGGATATCCAGGGTGGTGATGCCACGGCGTGACGGCAAGGGCGGCGAGTTCCACCTCGATCTCTCCGATTTGAGAGGGGACATCGAACAGGACCTGGCTCAACGTGACTTCACGATAAATGCTATGGCCGTATCGTTGAAGGACGACCTGGAGGACCGCTCCCGTCTGACCCTTGTCGACCCGTGGGGCGGACGGCGGGACCTCGATAAGCGGTTGGTCAGGGCGTTGAATGAGGGGGTCTTTCGGGCTGATGCGCTGCGCTTGCTGCGGGGGGTGAGGCTCGCGGCCGAGCTGGGTTTGCGGATTGATGAAGGAACGGAAGCCCTCATCCAGCGTGACAGCCGCCTCATGTCCGGCGTCTCCGGCGAGCGGGTGCGGGAGGAGCTCTTCCGCCTGCTGGCCTTGCCCGGGGCGGCCGGGACGCTGAACTATCTGGACCGGCTTTCCCTGCTGGGCGCTATCATCCCCGAGCTGATTCCGGCGAAAGGCGTCGAGCAGCCCAGGGAGCACCACTGGGACGTGTTCCAGCATTGCATACAGACGGTGGGAGCGGTGGAGGGCCTGCTCGGTGAGTCCTCCTGGGAGTACGGCGGCAAGGACATTATTGACGCCGCGCCCGTTTTCACTGACTGCGCTTCATATTTCCGGGAAGAGATAGGCTACGGTAGCAGCCGGTTGACCTTGCTGAAGATGGCCGGTCTATTACACGATATCGCTAAACCCCAGACCAAGGCTGTTGATGAAACGGGACGGACCAGGTTTCTCGGCCACCCGGTCCTCGGCGCTGAAACGGTGGGGGCCATACTGGAAAGGTTGAGGTGCAGCAACAGGGAGATAAAACTGGTGACAACTGTGGTAAAATATCACCTTCGTCCGGGTCAGCTGAGCCAGGAGGGCATGCCAACCCGGCGGGCGATTTACCGCTACTTCAGAGATGTGGAAGGAGCAGGTATAGATACCATCTATCTGAGCATGGCTGATTTTCTGGCCAGCAGGGG
>JAENJB010000025.1 GCA_016844565.1 Dehalococcoidia bacterium | reverse complement strand
AAGGAAAGAGCCGCGAAAGCGAAACAGGAAGCCAAGGAGAGGGCAAAAGGGGAGACCGAGGAGGCGGACACAACGAAGGGTGCCGAACCGGCACGCGATGAGCTCTATAGTGGGAAAGTAACACTTCTCATAGCTCAACAGGCAAAATATGACCGGCTAAGGGAATTTGAAAGATCCTTGGCCCAAGTCAAGGGTCTTCGCATAATCTTGGTTGGCGGCTCTGCTGACGAAGGCAATAAGATTGTCGTATCCGCAGAACAACCTATTCCTTTGCTCAATATCCTCAATGAGCTGCCTTTCGTCGAAAGCCTATCAAAGAAGGACAAATGGAATGATAAAGTGATTGAGATTATGCCAAAAGCCGCAAGGTGATACTCCGGTGCGCCACGGTGCCTGAGGTCGCCACGCCAGTGCGTCAGAGGAGACCAGGGGTCTCAGCGGTCGGGCCGGTCGCGAACAGGGTGTTGAGATCTAGTTTAGCTGCAAGAAGATGGGCTTGGCATCGCTGGAGGGATTAGAACCCACGGCCCTCTGCTTGGAATGTAAATTGCTCTTAACAGTGTGGCACACGAAACCATAAAGTGAGCGAAACCTGTCCGGTAATCCGCTCCAGAGATTCCCCCCGAGCCCGTTGAGGGATTATTACATCGGTAGAAGTTCGTAAACTGCTACCTGACCACCGTCCGGAATGCTGGGACAACCCTTAGCCATAACGATAGCCGCATCCAGATTGGCAGCTTTGACAATACTGTAGCCTGTGACCGGATTGGCGCCGATAGCCTTGGCACCGCTCTTGCCGAGTATTTTGCCCGGCTTAGTCGGGGCTCCACCGTCAACCAAAGCCCTACCCAGTTTCCCAAACCACCCCATCCATGCGTCCATTGATTTCTTTTGCTCCGCCGGAGTTGTCGCCATCATGCCCCCATAATAGACAAACAAGTAGCTTCCCATTTTGCCCCCCTTAATTTGTCACGTAGCTGTCACGATAACTGAAGACTACTTAAGTTGCCCACGAAAAGACAGCCGGTATCGCCGCACCAGGAGGACCGCCGGCTAGGCGGCTTTATTCTCTTTCGGATAAGACAATATCAGCAAGATAGCCAGCACCCCACCTACGATGAAACTGAAGAGGGCGTTGCTCCACTCCGCTTGCCCGGTGATTCCGCTATGAAGCCCGACCAGAGCGTTCAGGATATCGCCCACAATCAAGGTGATGATAATGGCCGCGTTCTTCTTGGGGTCACGGAAGGCGTAGGAGGCAGCGAGCGCCACGGCGACAAGCGTCGCCCCCGAGTAGCGCGATGAGAGCGCATCCTGGGGTCCCATCTTGGCATCCGCCATCTGGCCGGGCATGAAAATTAGGGCAAGTCCGTAGAGCGCCAGGAAAAGCATGTTGATGAACAAGAACACCCTGAGTCCCCGCATGGTCACCTCCTCTTTCTCTCGAATCGGCTCGAGAGGTTTGGCGCATATCCTAAGACAGGCCCCCGTCTTTGTCAATAGGGCCGGACAGCTTCGGAACCGCCTTTGGCAGCCTTACCTGGGCCTAAAGCCAAAACGCTCGTAACTCTAACTCATATGAGTGGTCCAGCTATCGGGGGCAGGTCATTTGGGCCATAGCTCCGTTGCCTTTACAATGGATGCCTACTCCCATATAATCGACGGCATGCAGGCGGATGCTATGGCGCTGCTGGACGAAGTGCTTCCCGCAGGCATATCTCAGAAGATTAACGCCAATCTAACGCCAACTTTTTGAGGCTTAGCTTTGTTGGCCAGCGTAGCTCAGAGGTAGAGCAGCGGTTTCGTAAACCGCTGGTCGATGGTTCGAATCCATTCGCTGGCTCCATTACCGGGCCTCTCAACTCCGGATGATAGGGCGCGGCCGCCCCGGGTTCCCACTAGTAGTTGGTCAGTATTTCGTTCGCCGCCACGCCCACGCGGATTAGCTCGTCCCGACTCTCACTCGTCATCGCCTTCATCCCGCAAATCAGCGCCACAGGCTGACGGAGCGCTGCCAGAGCCTCCCTGAAATGCTCCTGCACATGGCCCGTCTTGCCATGCCATTCGCCCGTTTCCGGGCTGCTGAGTGTCAGCACGACCTCAATGCCGGACTGCTGCCAGTCTTTCATCTCATCCGCAAAAGGCACATCCCCGGCCCGGCGAGCTCCGTAGACGAGGACCATCTTCTCGAAATCAGCCCGGCGATAAGAGACAGACCGCAAGACGCTACGCATCGGGGCGATGGCACTGCCCACTGCCGCCAGTAGGAAGTCGCGCCCGCGATACTGGTCTATGGGGAACCCTTTGCCCAGGGGCCCTCTGCCCTGTACCAGGTCGCCTTTCTTCACCTCAAACAAGGCCCCCGAAACGCCTTCTCCTTTTCGAATGAGAAAATCCAGACCATGACGGTCTTCGGGGGCCGAAGCAATGGCGAAATACGATTCTCCAACCCCCTCTATCCCCAGGACCGCAACCTGCCCGGGGACAAAGGGCCAGACCTCGTTCCCGTTCAGGGAAATCAGTCGCATCTGTCCCGTTTCCGCCCTCACCCATTGAACACTGAGTGTCGTTGGCTGATTTTCCATCTTGCTCCCTCACATTATAGTTAAAAACAAGTCTCTAAGTCTCCCGATGGCAGCATCCGGCCAAGATCATCGACTGCAGACACGGAGGGTCAATTTGAACTTTCGCCCGGCCTCCACTAGAATATCGTCTCAACGAAATGAGCCAGCTCGCCGCGAAACTCAAGGAAGCCGCTCGCCCCGGGGTCCAACCCCTGGGATTCAAGACCCATGCCGCCGCCAGGGCGCCCGCCTTGGTGCTCGTGGCCCGGCTGTCCGCGGACAACATGCCTCCAGCCACCGCTCTCGAGGGTGCCGACGCGGTGCTCATAGACATAAATGACCTCAATGCCCAGGCTGAGCAACTGAGAGCGGCGGCGAAATCCCTCGGTCAGATTCCCTGGGGAGTGATGGTCAACCGGGCCGACCGGGGACAAACCGAACAACTCAAAGAGGCTGGCTGCGATTTTGTGGCGTTCCCCGCCGACGAGATGCTGGTCGGCATTCTCAAGGAGGAGGAACTCGGGAAAGTCATCATCGTCCCAGCAGCGCTGGAAGACGGCCTCGCCGCGGCCATCAACGAGATATCCGCCGATGCAGCCATCATCCAGTGCGAAGAAGAAGCCTCCCTGACAGTACGCAGCTTGTTGTCCATCCTGAGATTGACCGATATCATCGAAATACCGGTGCTCGTATCCCTGTCGCCCGGGAGCGGGCAAGAGGAGATTGAAGCCATGCGGCAGGCCGGCGTAGCCGGTATCGTGCTGCCACTCGGTCAGGGACACTTAGCAACAAGAATCAAGGAGTTGCGCCAGTTGGTGGACACCCTGCCGGTCGAAAGAAAGACCCACCCTCACAAGAAGGCTGCATTGCTACCCGTGATCGGCATCGAGGACGAAGCGTCCCTCGACGAAGAGCCCTAGAACCCTTCCCTCAACCCCTCTGCTGAGCCATCTGGAACAGCTTCCCCTCCGTCTTGATGGATGGGGCAATAACCATCTCAACCTTGTGCATATCCCCTATAGTGACGACGCCGCACACACCCATGCAGGTGCGCAAGGCGCCGACGAGGTTCTGGCTGCCATCGGTTACTGACGACGGCCCGAACAGCAATTGCTGAAGCGTTCCCCTGGTGCCAACCCTGATGCGAGTGCCCCTGGGCAGGGCGGCATGCGGAGTGGCCATACCCCAGTTGTATCCCCTCCCCGGCGCCCCCTCTGATTGAGCAAAGATTGACCCGAGCATGACCGCATCCGCCCCGGAGGCAAGGGCCTTGCACATATCGCCGCTATTGCGGATGCCGCCATCGGTGATGATTGAAACATACCGGCCACTCTCCTTAAGAAATGCCTCCCGGGCCGCAGCACAATCCATGGTGGCCGTAACCTGGGGAACCCCCACGCCAAGGACCTCTCTGGTGGTGCACGCTGCGCCGGGACCTACTCCCACCAGAATAGCAGCAACACCGTTGCGCATTATCTCCAGGGCTGCTCCGTAGCTCACACAGTTGCCCACCACAACCGGTATCGACACAGACTGGCAAAGCTCGGAGAATACGAGACCGCGATAGCTTTTGGAGACATGGCGAGCGGTGGTGACCGTGGACTGCACCAGAAAGATATCACAGCCGGCTTCGGCAGCCAGGGGAGCGAAATTCTTGGCGTTGGCCGGCGTAACCGAAACGGCACACCTGGCGCCTGTATCTTTGATAGCCTTGATTCGCTCCCCAATCAATCTCGGGTCGATGGGCTTGCTATATATCTTTTGAAGCAAGGAAGTAATTTCAGGGTCTTTGGCGCGGGAGAGCGCTACCAGCATCTCTTCGGGATTGTCGTAGCGCGCCTGCACACCCTCCAGATTAAGGACTGCCAGCCCGCCCAGCTTGCCATAGCGCACCGCGAACGGCACGTCCACCACCGCATCCATAGCCGCCGCCAGGATTGGCAGATCGAAAGTCAGGCTGTCGATCTTGAAACTTATATCCGCCTGCTCCGGATTGACGGTGACCTCTCCGGGTACCAGGGCTACCTCATCGAAGCCATAAGCTATGCGCATATTCTTGAACTGGGGGGAATACATCTCTATTTCCTGCCGGTGATTTGCCAAACTATAGCAAAGGCCAGCATAGGCGTCAAGAACCCAGAGGGACAGCCCTATATTGTGATTGCGTGCGAAGCGAAGCAATCCGCGAACCCTGGGAGGTGGACGGATTGCTTCGGCACTGCGTGCCTCGCAATGACAAGACGGTAGCTTGTCACTGAGCTACTGAACCTATCTACAAGTTGCGCTCTGCAACGTGTTTCGTCTAAAATATGGTGCTATGCCCAACCTCTATCTGGTAGCTACCCCGATTGGCAATCTGGAGGACATTACTCTCAGGGCGCTGCGCATCCTTGGGGAGGTCAAACTGATAGCCGCCGAGGACACTCGCACGACGCGCCAGTTGCTGAGAAAATACAACATCAGCACGCGGCTGATAAATTATCACGAGCAAGGCAAGGGCTCCGACACACAGCCTATTCTGGAGTATCTGAAAGAGAACGATGTGGCACTGGTCTCCGAGGCTGGAATGCCGGGGCTGAGCGACCCCGGCTACAGGCTGGTCGCCGCCGCCGTCCGGGAAGGCATCCCAGTGATACCAATACCTGGTCCTTCCGCCATAGTGACGGCCCTGGCGGCCTCCGGACTACCCAGCAGCCAGTTCCTCTATGTGGGATTTCTGCCCCGACGAAAGGCGGCGAGGCGGCGGTTCCTTCAGTCAATCGCTGCTGATCCCAGGACCATCGTAGCCCTTGAGTCGCCCCATCGTCTGAGAGCAGCCCTCGAAGACCTGGTCGAGGTCCTTGGCAACCGGGGAGCAGCGCTGGCACGGGAACTGACCAAGGTGCACGAGGAGATTTATCGAGGTAGGCTGAGCCAGGCAATTGAATACTTCGCCGAGCCCAGGGGTGAGTTTACCCTGGTGATCGAGGGCAAGACCGAAAAGGGCAGACCGGAGATAGAAACAGAAGCGATCCAGGAGTTGCGCCGCTGCCGTCCCGATTTCATCGGGATGGGAGCGGGAAAGGCGATAGCCCGGGTGGCGGCCACCTCAGGACTCAGGAGAAGAGACCTGTATCGCGCCTGGCTTCAGCTTCAAGCGTGAGAGGGAAAACCCATGCATTGCGGTTGCATCGCTGTAGGTGACCTGACCTGTACTAGCTGCCAGCAGACGATAAAACATGCCCAACGTTATCTCGTCAACTATGACGAGGCAGGCAAGAAGGAACGCCTCTGCCTGAGTTGCTGTCTCGAGAAGGGGTGCGCCCAGAAGCAAAAAGAGAAGGGCGAGGACATGCTCACCTTCTTCGGTGGATAACCCTCATGCACAGGGAGAGGACAGCGTTAACCCGTTGAAGAACGAGCGGTGAGCGAACAGATATTTATTGGGGTGGCGTGGCCCTACGCCAACGGCCCGCTCCATCTGGGACATATCGCCGGGGCCTATCTGCCGGCAGACGTCTTTGCCCGCTACCAGCGTATCACAGGCAACCGTGTTTTGATGGTCTCCGGCAGCGATCAACATGGCACTCCCATCACCATACGTGCCGAGCAGGAAGGCCTGACACCGGCGCAGGTGGCCGATAAGTACCATAGAGAGTTCATTGACTGCTGGCGCCAACTCGGTATTTCCTTCGATATCTATACTCATACGGAGACCGCGAACCATGCAAAGGTCACACATGACATCTTCTCGACGTTGCTGCAGAAAGGCCATATCTACAAAGGCAAGATGTCCCAACCATTCTGTCCATCCTGCCAGCGTTTCCTGCCCGATCGCTATGTCGAGGGTACCTGTCCTTTTTGCGGCTCGCCCAGGGCAAGAGGCGACCAGTGTGAGGACTGCGGCAAGGCACTGAACCCGGAGGACTTGCTTGAGCTGCGCTGCAAGATATGCTCCGGCAAACCCCACTTCAGAGACTCCGAACACTTCTTCCTGCGTCTGTCGTCTTTCCGCGACCAGCTGCTGGCCTGGGTGAAACAGCAAAGTCACTGGCGTCCCAATGTGTTGAACTTCACCCTCCGCTATCTGGAAGAAGGGCTGAAAGACAGGGCCATAACCCGGGACATGGAATGGGGCATCCCGGTTCCCGTGAGCAGCTTCGAAAAGAAACGCATCTACGTATGGTTTGAAGCCGTTATCGGCTATCTCTCAGCGAGCAAGGAATGGGCGCAACAACAGGGAGAACCGGAGAGCTGGCGAACCTTTTGGTCGGGGATGAGCAAGAGCTACTACTTCATCGGCAAAGACAATATACCCTTTCACACCATGATTTGGCCGGCGATACTCATGGGCTACGGCGGCCTCAATCTGCCCTATGATGTGCCCGCCAATGAATTCCTCTCCATCGACGGGAAGAAACTATCCACCAGCCGCAATTGGGCGGTCTGGCTTCCTGACTACCTGCAAAGATATGACCCGGACCCTTTGCGCTATTTCCTTTCGGCCAATATGCCCGAGACGGCAGATGCCGATTTCTCCTGGAGGGAGTTCTATAGGCGCAATAACGATGAACTGGTGGCGACATACGGGAATCTTGTCCACCGAGTGCTTACCTTCTGCCAGCGCCACTTCGCCGGTCAGGTACCCGAAGGGAGGCCAGACGATCCGCCAAGCCAAATACTGATTCAAAAAGCGCAGGCGGCTTTCGATACCGTCGGCACTCATATCAACGCCTGCCGTTTTCGCGAGGCGATAAAGGCTGCCTTCGGCCTTGCCCAGGAAGCAAACAGATACCTTGATGAGAAGTCGCCGTGGAAAGCCCAGAAGAATCATGATAGCTCCACCGCCATATACACCTCTCTGGTGGCCATCTCTGCACTGAAAACCCAGCTTTATCCCTTCTTGCCGTTCAGCTCGGCGAAGCTTCATCGCCTGCTGGGATTCACAGGCAACCTGGAGAGCGCCGGCTGGAAACTGCGCTTCCCCACTCCAGGCCAGGCGTTGCCCCCGCCAGAACCCCTGTTTATCAAGCTGGATGAAAAGCTGATACCGGAAGAAAGCATGAAAATAGGGAGCACTAACCTCTCATGAGTCTGACTTTGCCGCCCCCAGCCCCACTCAAAAAGGACAGACGGGTGCGGGACATCCCATTCCCTCCCACCATCCAGAGAGACCTGCAAAAAGTGGAGGAACACCTGCAGTCCCTGAGCCGGTTGGAGAACCATCCCCAGGCCTCCACCCTATTGAAGCACGTCCTGCAGAACGGCGGCAAGCGGATTCGCCCGGCCCTGGCCCTTATGTCAGGCGCCTTTTACAACTGCGACCTGGACCGCATGGTCACTCTCGCGAGCGCCGTGGAACTCCTGCACACGGCTACCCTGCTCCATGACGATACCGTGGATAACTCAGACCTGCGCCGCGGACGGCCCACCGTCAACAGCTTGTGGGGCGGGGGAAGGGCGGTCCTGCTTGGAGATTACCTCTTCTCCAAGTCAGCCCACATGGTCGCCTCCCTCGGCAATAGCCGCCTCATCGGCCTTTTCGCCGATACGCTGATGACCATTTCCATGGCGGAACTCGATCAGACGCTGAACGGCTTTCAACTGAAGAAGAGCAGAGACGGATACTTTCGCTGGATCAGCGGAAAAACAGCCTCCATCTTTGCCATGGCCACCGAATCCGGGGGCATTCTGAGTGCCGCGTCGGAAGAAGACATCGCGGCTTTGCGTACCTACGGACTGCACCTCGGCCTGGCATTCCAGATAGTGGACGACATCCTCGATTTCACCGGTGAAGAGAAGGAGATGGGCAAGCCAGTGGGCTCCGACCTTATGCAGGGAGCCCTCACCCTACCGGTCATCCTCTTGCTGGAAAGCGAGCCCGCGAACGACCTGGTTAGAACAATCTACGAACGCAGAGAAAGTCTACCCTCAGTCAGGATGGTGCTAGACAGGATTGTAAACTCGCCTATCCTGCAAGAATGCTACAAGATAGCAAACGAACAGTGCAGTATCGCGCGCGCTGCGCTCAGAGACTTGCCACAGAAGCCCGTCCGCCAGGCGCTTGACGAAATCGCGGAGTTCGTAGTAGAGAGAAAAAGGTAGTCGTCTGGCGTCAAACCCAGCCCTCGCCCCCTTCGAAAACCTCTTTCTTCCATATGGGAACAATCTGCTTGAGACGGTCAATGGCATACTGACAGGCTTCAAAGGCCGTCTTCCGGTGGGATGCCGCCACAGCAATCACTACAGCTGTCTCCCCTATCTCCAGTTTTCCTACGCGATGCACGATAGCAACGTCCTCTATCCCCCATCGCACCTTGATCTCTTCGAGGAGCTCACGCAACTTCTTCTCCGCCATCTCTCTGAACGCCTCGTATTCCATAGAGATGACTTTCCTGCCCTCCGAGTGGTCCCTTATTACGCCATTGAAAGTCACCACTGCTCCATGAGCATCACGCCTCACAGATGACGAAACGTCCATCGTGCGCTCCGGTGTTATCGGCCTGTCCGTTATCTCAATAAACATCTCAACCGCCGCTGAAAGGTGGGAGGAAAGCCACCTCATCCCCTGCCTTAAGCGTAACACCAGACTGGGCGTTCTCACCGTTGACAGCCACCGCCGCCGAATCGAGCGACTTCCCCAGACGTGGCAGCTTCTCTTTCAGCATAGCGGTCAGGCCACCTGCGGTCAGACCCGGGCTTACGTCCATGTCCACCTCGCCGGTTGCAGCCAGCTCTCTCAGACGGGCAAATAGCTTAACCTTGATTCTCAAGCGTTCCCCAAAACGAGGACCTCAAAAATACGAGAGGAGGAGCTACCTGATCAGTTCGCCTGTGCGGCGGGTGCTGGTAGTGTTTTCTCTGGGACCGGCGCGGCAAATAGTGTGGACAGTTCCTCCCCCTCGAGGGTTTCTTTGACCATCAAAGTGTCTGCAATTTGAGACAACTTGCCACGGTTTTCAGTGAGGACTCTCTCCGCCAGGTTCTGAGCTCTCTCCATGATGGCATAGACCTCGCTATCGATCTCATCGGCCACCTTATCACCGTAGTTCCTCTGCTCAGAGATTTCCCGGCCCAGAAAGATCATCTCTTCCTTGCGGCCAAAGGTGCGCGGCCCCAGCCTGTCACTCATGCCATACTCGGTTACCATCTTGCGCGCTATTCTGGTAGCTTGCTCAATATCATGAGCGCTCCCCGTGCTCATATCTCCGAATATCAGCTTCTCGGCAGTGCGTCCACCGAGATTGACCGCAAGCACAGCGCTCAACTGGGAACTCGTCCAGAAACGTCGGTCTTCGACCGGCAGGAAGCGTGTGTATCCGCCCATCATCCCTCGAGCCACGATAGAAATCTTGTGCACCGGGTCAGAATCGGGAAGCATCTTCCCCACCAGAGCATGTCCTGCCTCGTGATAAGCGGTAATCTCCTTCTCTCGCGGGCTCATGAGCTGGCTCCTCTTCTCCGGACCGGCGATAATCCGGTCGATAGCATCTTCCAACTCTTTGAGGCCTATGGCCGACAGGTTCCGGCGGGCAGCGAGGATAGCCGCCTCATTCACTGCGTTGGCCAGGTCCGCCCCGGAGAAACCAGGGGTCTGTTTAGCGACTACGTTCAGATCAACCCCTTCCTGCAACGGCTTGCCCTTGCTATGAACATCCAGGATGGCTTTACGCCCGACCACATCCGGCCGGTCGATAACAACCTGCCTGTCGAAGCGGCCTGGACGGAGGAGAGCCGGGTCCAGGATATCAGGCCTGTTAGTAGCAGAAAGAACAATAACATTGGTGTTCGTATCGAACCCATCCATCTCCACCAGAATCTGGTTCAGGGTCTGCTCCCTTTCATCATGGCTCCCACCAAGGCCTGACCCGCGGTGACGTCCCACGGCATCGATCTCATCCACAAAAACGATGCAAGGGGAATTGCGCTTGGCTTGGTCAAACAGGTCCCGAACCCTCGAGGCGCCAACGCCGACGAACATCTCCACGAATTCGCTGCCACTGATGGAGAAGAAGGGCACACCAGCTTCCCCGGCAACAGCCCTGGCCAGAAGGGTCTTGCCGGTCCCGGGCGGCCCGACCAGCAGCACCCCACGCGGGATGCGCGCTCCCAGCGCCTGGAACTTCTGCGGGAACTTCAGGAACTCTACTACCTCCTGCAGATCCTGCTTCGCCTCCTCGACCCCGGCCACATCGGCAAAAGTGACCGTCGGCCGGTTCGCGTTGAAGATACGCGCGCGGCTTCTGCCGAACTGGAAGGCCTGATTGTTCGCCCCACGGGCTTGCCGGAAAACGAAGAAGAGCAAACCCGCAAAGAACAGGATCGGCAGGAAGTTCAGCAAGAAACTTCCAACACTGAAACGGCTGACTGGTTTGTAGGCTAGCACCAGGCCGCCCACCCCACCGACGCTCACCCCCTCCTTCACTAGTAGTTCGTAGAGATCGTTGCTGGTCCCATCGAAAGCCGACTTGAGGGTCGGCTTGACCTCTCCCTGCAGAGTAACATTCAGCCTGTCCCCATCCTGCTCAATCTTGCTTATCTTGCCCTCTTTGGCCATGGTCAACACGTTTGGCCACGCCGCCTCCTCAACCGCGGGATTACGAGGAAACAGGGAGGTGAAAATGGCTATCCCCGCGCCTATGATGAGAAGATATATCAGGATATTCTTTAACCAACCGGAACTCATGGTCCTAACAACGCTCCCCGTCTCACTAATTTAACCAGACAGTTCCACTATTCTACTACAATATCAAATCTGCCGCACATGTTAACCTGCAAAGAAGCAGTGCGATTCCAGCACTGCCGCATACAGCGACTCGGAAGGGGGACAGACAACCGGAGGAGACCAGGGCAAGTGGGCCTTTGTGGACTCGAACCACAGACCCCGGTCTTATCAGGACCGTGCTCTAACCAGCTGAGCTAAAGGCCCGGAAACAAGCGCAGTATAGAGAAACCTGTCACAGAGTGTCAAGAGATGGCAACAAAAACACCTTAACCCTTAGATAGTGGAAGGAAAAGTATAAAACGCGATGGATTGCCCATCGACCGACCTAGGAGAAAACTCTCCCTAGAAAGGAGGTGATCCAGCCGCAGCTTCCGCTACGGCTACCTTGTTACGACTTCGTCCCAATTACCAGCCCCACCCTCGGCGACTGCTCCCCGCCTTGCGGCGGGTTGGCCCATCGACTTCAGGTGTTGCCAGCTTTCATGACGTGACGGGCGGTGTGTACAAGGCCCGAGAACGTATTCAACGCAGTCT
>JAENJB010000132.1 GCA_016844565.1 Dehalococcoidia bacterium | reverse complement strand
ACCAGAGGCACGCCCAACAAGAAGCCTTTGGTGAATTCCGGATATGGCTCCATCTCCAGGTTTGCGGGCAGGCCGAGCTGTTCGAGAGACGCATCGTAAATGTACATCCAGGAGGTCCCGCCCGCTTCATTCTCGCCGAAAATGTGAGGCACATACTTGCCGGATGCATTGTAGATTCTGGCCTTCGCTTCGTGGAGCAATTCCTCCCGCTCTCCGAAGGCGATTGCCTGCGTGGGGCAGGTCCCGGCACATGCCGGCTCAATATCGTTTGCCAGCCGGTCAGCGCAAAACTCGCACTTCTGGATGGTGGGACGGTTGGAATCCCACTCAAACTTGGGTATCTGGAAGGGGCAGGCTATCATACAGTAGCGGCAGCCGAAGCACCTTTCCGCGCGATAGATGACAGGCCCGTTGTCCAGCTTGGTGAGCGCTCCCACGGGACAGGCTGACACGCAGGCGGGGTCAATGCAGTGCATGCATTGTCGCTTGACGAAACTCCATGTCATCGCGTCGTCCGTCTGCTGTGGCTGTCTGATATCGACGAGCGTCCAGGTTTTGGAGCTGAGCTTAGGAGGATTGGTCCCCGTTTCGGTGACCCAGGTGTCTTCAACTGGTTTCGCATTCCACCGCTTGCAGGCCACTTGGCAGGCCCGGCAGCCGATGCATCGCGTAGTGTCAACCAGCATCCCTTTGCTCATGAATTAACTCCCTTCGTGAGGGCTCGCTCTTCTACGGTAGGTGGCACTGCATTTCCCATGGCAATTCCATTGTAAAGAGGCACGGTTAATACGTCAGTAAAAAGACGGTTACAAAAGGTTACAATGTTTCGGAACATCTGAACAGTCTCAAGTATGCTTGATAAGGCTTCGCTTTTGGAATGACCCGAAAGTCCCAATTTGGCCAGACAATAGTACGGTGCCATATCGGCAGCCATCCCATCCTGGCAAATCCCGGCTCTGCGGTGCGCTTTGGCTAGTGTCTCGTCACTCTAATAGAGTAGATAATAGTAGTGTCGTGTGACTGATAGTAGCGGTTCGAAGAAGGAACGAGGGAGATACGACTACGAGTTTCGCACCAGCCGGTAACCCATACCCCGCTCAGTCAGGATAATCTGGGGCTTGGCCTGGTTTTCTTCTATTTTGGTGCGTAGGCGTCTGATATAGACCTTGAGGAAGTCCGTCTCCCCACGGTATTCGCTGCCCCATACTCTGGCGAGCAGGGCCTCGCGGGATACGACCTGGTCGGGATAGCGGGCCAGGGCGCAAAGCAGCTTGTACTCCGTGGGAGTCAGCTTAACGGGCTGGCCATGCACGATGACCTTGCGGGAATCGTAGTGAATAGTCAGGGTGCTGGAGACAAAAGCGGGTGTAGCTGGAGCAGGCATAGTGGCTTCGGCGCGACGCAACACCGCTTTGATACGGGCCAGCAACTCCAGCGAGCTGAAGGGCTTCATGATGTAGTCGTCCGCGCCCAGCTCCAGCGCCTTCACTTTGTCCAGCTCCTCACTGCGGACCGTCAGCATGAGGATGGGGACATCTGACTCCTCCCGGATACGCTTCAGGACCTCGAATCCGTCCATCTCCGGCAGGCCGATATCCAGCAGTATTACGTCGGGGTGTTCCGCCTGGAAGAGGGCGACGGCCGCCGTGCCGGTGCTGGCGGCCACGACCTGGCACTCCGCCCATTGCAGCCTGAAGCCCAGCGTGAGCGACTCCACCAGGTCGGCATTGTCGTCAGCAATCAGTATCTTCACTCTGTTCTCCCGTGGGGAGGGAAAGCCGGAAGGTGCTTCCCCTGCCTATTATACTCTCCACCCGGAGCTTGCCGCCGTGAAGCTCCGCCAGCCCTCGAGCGATGGATAGCCCGAGGCCCATGCCTCTCTGTCTGGCCGTCTCACTGGCCTCCACCCGGTAGAACCTCTGAAAGACAAGTTCCTGTTTCTCCGGCGGAATGCCGGGCCCGGCATCGGTGACGCTGACCACGGCCTGACCGTCCTGCTGGTGAACCTCTATCGAAATGGGACCGCCGGCGGGCGTGTAGTGGTGGGCGTTGCTGAGGAGGTTGTTGAGAATCTGCTCCAGCCGCCGCCGGTCCCCGGCGACCACCACCGGGTTGGGTGGCATATCCAGTTTGAGCTGCTGGCTCTTCGATGCCATCAGAGGGCCGAAGGTCGCAGCAACGGCATTCACCACCTCTCTCAAGTCCAGGGACACCCGGCTGAGGGCGAGGTGACCGCTCTGGAGTCTGGCCACGTCCATGAGGTCGTTGATGAGTCTGCCCAGATGCTCGGCGCTCCGGTTGGCATTATGCAGTAGCTGCGCCTGGGCGTCGTTCAGCCCGGCGATGCCGGCGGCCAGCGTGAAGTCCAGGGAGGCCCTCAGCGAGGCCAGTGGCGTCTGGAGTTCGTGGGAGACGTTGGCCAGGAACTCCGTCTTCATCTGGTCCGTCTTTCGCAGCGCCTCCGCCCGCCCGGCCTCGTCCAGGAGCCTGACCTTTTGAAGGAGGGCGGCCGCCAGGTTGGCAAAGGCAAGGACGAGCTGCACGTCGCGAGGCGAGAAGACCAGGCCTTTGCTCAAGCCGACCAGGACGAGGCTCCCCAGCACCTTGCCGTCCGCCTCAAGAGGAACGCTGATGTAGCGCTGTATCTCCAGATTACGCCTCGCTTGAGCGAGGTAGAGGCGGTTCTCTGAACTGGCATCCTCCAGGTCGCCGGCAACCTCCTCCGGGTCGTTGGAGAGCATGGGCTGCCGGTGCTGGAACACCTTGCCGGCGATGGCCTCCCCGTGTTGCAGCCTCACCCGCGAGAGAATGGCTGAATCATATCCTATGGAAGCTGCGGCCAGCAGCCTGTCGGTTTCGGCATCATGGAGGAACAGTATCCCTGCGTCGGCGCCTTCAAAGGTGTCCACGGCGGTGCGCACGATACTGGTGAAGAGGCCTTCTGGCTCGAGTGTGGAGACCAGCGTCTGCGAGGCCTGGACCAGGGCGGCCAGCTCCCTGGTGCGGTGCTTCACCATCTCCTCCAGCTCCTCCTGGAACCCGTGAAGCTTCCCGCGCATGGTTTCAAAGGCTTTAGAAAGCTCAGCAATCTCTCCCCGGCCGACAGAAGGGACCGGCTCGGTCAGGTCCCCCGTTCCCAGTCTGCTGGCGGCTGCTCCTAGCTGGGCAAGAGGGCTCACCACGTGACGGGCAAATAGCCAGGCCGAGATAGCGATTGCCAGGAGAGAGGCCAGGCCGAGGAGAATCAGTCGAAGCCGGAGCCACCTGGTTGGCGCCAGGACATCCTCTTCCGGCTCGCGGATGGCCACTCCCCACAAGACATTGGAGATTGACGAGAGGGGAGCAAAGGCCAGCGCTTCCCTCTGTTTACCTTTCTCCTGGGCGGCTTCGTGACAGCTGTGACAGGTGCCCGCTGTGGTTGCGCCCCGGCTGATAAGGTCCGTGAACTGGTCGCTGTGGTCGCCCTTGGTGAACAGGTCGCGCGGCTCGGTGCTGGCCAGGACGAAGCCCTTGCTATCAACGATTTGGGTATAAGTCCTTCCCCCCGGTCTTACCGAGCGAATGAAGTCGGCCAGGTTGGAACGGGTGAGGTCAACACTCGCTTCCACAATGGCCATCTCGTCCCCGGCCCCGGACCGGACAGGCGTGGTGAGGTAAACCGATGGGTGGCCGCTCGAACTCAAGCTGGCGGCGGGGGAAACAATAGAGCTGCCTGTTTTCAGCGTCTCTTGCACCTGGGTGTAGTTTGCTGCCTGGGCGCCAACTAGCTCGGGTGAATAGGGCTCGGTGGAAAGCACCGTTCCGTTCCGTCCGACGAGAGAGAGGCGGGAAAAGGATATGGGGGAAGCGGAGTAAGCGTCACGAAGGGGAAGGCGCGCCGATTCAGAAATATTGCCTTTGAAATCAAGGTGGTGGTTCTCAAAGCTCCTGGCTATCCTCAGCGAGGACTGCTCCAGGGCGAAGTTGAGATGGGCCGTCATCTGCTGGGCGAGCAGGAGGCGCTCTGACAGGGCTTGCTCGGTGCTCTTCTGCAGGGCGCTGCCGCCCAGAAAGACGAAGAACCCGATATAGACCATGGAGAGGTGTTTCAGGAAGTGGGCTCTCTGGAGCTCGAGCCTGAGTCTCTTGGTGAGAACAGGTGCAGGCGCGCTATACCAGCTTCACGCCCCGGTGTATCGCCATCATGCGCAGGCCGACGTACCTGTACGTCACGCTACCCAACCCCACATCCTCCATCATCTCGACCAGGCGCTCCGGCGCGGGGAATCGGTCTGCGGACTCGCGCAGATAGGTGTAAGCCTCGCGGTCGCCGGTGATCAAGCTTCCCAGCCTCGGTATGACCTGACGGAAGTAGAAGCGCAGGAAGGGCGTCGTCCAGCGCCCGGAGTCCAGGGGCACGATCTCCAGCGTGACCAGCGCACCGCCCGGCCGCAGTACCCGCACCATCTCCGCCAGTGCGTCGCGCACGCCGGGCATGTTACGCAGCCCGAAAGCGCAGGTCGCGCAGGCGAACGTGTTGTCCCGGAAAGGAAGGCGGAGGGCGTCGCCCACTACGAAGTGCACCCGGCCGGTGTTGCGCTTGAGCGCCTTTTTCTCGGCCAGATGGAGCATGATGGGCAGCAGGTCGAGGCCAACGGCCCTGGTGATGGTCTCCTGCGTCGAGAGGGCCAGGGTCAGGTCGCCGGTGCCGGCGGCCACGTCCAACGCCGGCCCCTTCGGCAAGCTCAGGGTAGGCTCTTCCATCCCGCGTGAGGCCAGATGAGCTACCTTGCGCCGCCAGCGATGGTGCATGCCCAGCGTCATCACGCTGTTCATCAGGTCGTACCGACCGGCGATGCGGGTGAACATGCGGGCGACGTACTCCCGGCGTGCCTCGCCCTGAAGGTGGATCATGTTATCTCACTGTCTGGATGACACCATTTGGCGATGACCGCCCACCGGGGGCCATTTTTGTGAGAATGACGGAGGACGTCTCAGGAGATAGGCTCTCCTTTGAGCACTACCTCGTTCTCGAGGAGACGGTAACAGGCCGGACAGCAGAACTGGCGGAAGACGAACTTTCGCGACTGGTGGTAGGGGTCGACCTGGAGGCCGGCTTCCCACAGGGGAGCCTCGCGGTAGAGGGCGTGGGACTTGTAGTCCTCTTTCGCCGGTCCAAACTCGTAGCCGCATCTGGAGCAGCGGATTACTTTCTTGCCCTTCCGGTTCTCTATGGTCAGATAAGCGTTGATTCTCATGTGGCGACCTCGCTAGTCTGCTCTGTCATTGCGAGCCCATCCCGATTCATCGGGAGGGCGAAGCAATCTCTGTGCCCCTAGTTCGGTTGAGATTGCTTCGCTTCGCTCGCAATGACGGGGAGGAAGGCACCT
>JAENJB010000131.1 GCA_016844565.1 Dehalococcoidia bacterium | reverse complement strand
AGGCCGAACTGGCCGATATCGTGGGGCATCTGCGCTCTGAAATCGAAAAGGTGAACAGCGAGGCCGGGCTGGGACGGTTGACGACCTTCGAAATATTGACGGCAGTGGCTTTCATCTATTTCCAGGGGAAGAGCGTGGAGTTCCAGGTCCTGGAGGTGGGCCTGGGGGGACGGCTGGACGCCACGAACATCGTGCGCCCGGACGTCTGCGTGATTACCTCTATCAGCCTGGACCACACCGACGTGCTGGGGAATTCGCTGACTGCCATAGCGAAGGAGAAGGCGGGCATCATCAAGGAAGGATGCACGGTGGTTGTTTCCCCGCAGCGGAATGAAGTGTTTAGCCTCATCGAGAAGGTCTGCTCGAGGGCTGGAGCGGAACTGGTGAAGGTGGGGAGGGATGTGACCTGGAGGAGGACAAGGGCGACGAACAAGAACCAGTCGCTGGAGATAGTGGGAGGGCTGGGGAGCTACAGGTTGACCATCCCACTGCTGGGTGATTTTCAGTTGGAGAATGCGGCCACCGCCATCGGGGCGCTGGAGGGTTTGATACGTCGCGGCGTGCCCATTGCCAACAAGGACGTCGTGCGAGGTATGGCGCAGGTGTCATGGCCCGGGAGGTTGCAGGTGCTGAGGACCAGGCCGATGCTCGTGGTTGACGGGGCCCACAATGTCTATTCGGTTCACCGGCTAGTGGAGGCTTTGAGACAGGACTTCAGCTTCCGGCGGGCTATTCTGGTCGTCGGCATGTCGGGGGACAAGGATGTGGGGGGGATGGTGGCGGAGATGGCCGGCTTCTTTGACAGGATTATCGCGACCCGGTCCCGTCATCCTCGGTCGGCGCCGACGGCAGTGCTGGTCAGAGCTTTCAAGTCGCATGGAGTAGCCGCTGAGGAGAAAGCGGAGGTGGGAGAGGCTCTGGATTACGCCTTATCCATCGCGAGGAGGTGTGACCTCATCTGCGCCACAGGGTCTCTCTTTGTGGTAGCCGAGACCATGGAACATCAGGCCAAACAATCTCCTGGGGAATCATTTGCCCCAGCATCTTTTGTAGCGCCATGGTATGGCTGCAGGTTTTCCATTGAGAGAAGAAGTGGCATGAGCAGTGCCAGACGTTGCCTTTGTAGGCGAGTCGATAGCTATCATGTTCCCCTCGAAAGACGGCGGTGAAGTCGGAGACGGTCACCCGGCCGGGCTCCTGGGCGTAGCGCATAGCTTTCTCAACCTTGCTGATCAGGCTTGACTGCACTTTGGTCACCTCCTCTAGCGTTCTGCAAAGAAAAAGGCGCTCGTCATAATGAGCGCCTTTGAAATACACGGCGGACAGCTATCCTGGTTGCTTGGCGCAATTGTCCTCTTACCTCCCTGCCTGATCTCCATTGTAGGGCTTTGTCCATGCCCCGTCAACTGTCATGGGCGGGTCTTCAAAAAGTCCTGGTCGGTGGGGGTTATGTGAATCAGAAAATGGGCCAGGGACCAACCCAGGTAGGACAGGTCCTCGGTTGGCAGGTAATGGGGGGCGGAGGCATCGAAGAGCACGTTGATAGAGGGTTCAACCTCCTCATCGCCGAGGTAGAGGATGCAGGCCATGGGTACGTGAGGCAGGGCTGAGAACTTGAAGGCGGCGTCACCGGTGCGGGTCATGGGGTCGCCGTCGAGGGACAGGGCGCTCCGGCGGAAGGCGTCGAGGTCTCGCCCGAAGGAGCGAAGCAGGGATTTCAGAGCCATGGCGTGGAACCTCTGCTCGAAGAATTGGGCGCCGGGGAGATGGCGGTAGGTAATCCACTGGTCCTCGATGGGCGCGCCGTCGGCGGTGACCAAGTAGTGGAGCAGTATGACCTGGAGCCACTGGGGGGGGACGGCGGTACTGTTCTCTTCCTCTATTCTCACCTCAGGGTGGTGGACGAGGAAGTGGCGGTGAAAGAAATTCAGCCGGAACCTGCTCCGGGAGAAATCGCAACCTGCCATCGAGGCCGCAACGAAGGGCGACAGCTTCCGGACAGCGGCTATGGCTTGCTCGAGGGCGATATCAAGCGTCATCTTGCACCCGGTGTGGGATAACCTGGAGAGTTTATTACAATTGCGGGCCGCAGGGCAAATCGAGGCCCGAGGTTGCTTGGCATTGCTTCGATGTGGAGCACACATTCAACCCCGTTGACTGGTCCGGCCTATTTGAAGTAGACTGCTAAATGTGGTGGGATTGGAGAAGAGATATCGCACTGGCGTGCGAAGGTCGACTCGAGCAGAAGTATGTATGAGCAAGCGAGGGTGTGCCGATGGCTAATCAATACGAAACAGTAACCAGGAGTGTGACCAGGCGTGACGCAGTGGACAAGGCCGTTGGCAGGGCGAAGTACGGTGCAGACATCCGCCTGCAGGGAATGCTACAAGGCAAGATCCTGCACAGTCCTCACGCTCATGCTCGCATCGTTAGAATAGACACCAGCCGTGCCGAGAAGGTCATCGGGGTCAAGGCCATAATTACGGGAGAAGACACCGGGAGAGCTAGGGTCGGGCGATTTCTAAGAGACCGGACCATCCTGGCGCAGGGCAAGGTGCGCCACAGGGGAGAGTCGGTGGCTGCCGTGGCCGCTGTCGACAAGGACACAGCCGACGAAGCCGTGCAACTCATCCATGTGGACTATGAGGAACTGCCGGCTGTTTTCGACTCATTAGAGGCCATGGAACCCGGGGCCCCCATTGTTCATGAGGAACTCGGGACTTACTTCTCGCTCACCCCACTTCATAGCAAAGGCAACGTCCTTGATGAATGTTACATAAGAGAAGGGAATATGGAAGAGGCCTGGGCTCAGGCTGACATCATCCATGAGGACAGCTACACAACTGAGGCGGTGCACCACAGTTTCATACAACCGCATGAGGCGGTTGGCCATGTAGACGGCTCGGGCAAGGTCACCGTTTGGTCGAGCACCAAGGCCTTATTCGGCGTGCGGGGCACGATATGCCAGGCACTGGGACTGCGGATGTCGAACGTGCAGGTAATCGGCGCCGCGGTGGGAGGCGATTTCGGGGGGAAAGGCAATGCGTATCTCGAACCCATTTGTGTTCTGCTCGCCCACAAGGCACACGCACCGGTTAGCCTGGCTCTGAGCCGTGAAGAGGAATTCCTCTGTTCCCCTATGCGTGAGCGGTCACGATTAAGACTGAAGCTGGCGGCCAGGAAGGATGGTACACTCCTGGGCTTTCAGAGCATGCACATACTGGACTCCGGCGCATACAACGACACTTTCCAGGGGTTCTTGTTCAGCTTGGACGTCGCCATTGGTCCCTATCGAATCCCGCACTTGGATGTGAGCCGCTACTACGTCTACACGAACAATCACCCCACGGGCCATTTCCGCGGTCCGATGGGGATGACCCAGCACGTTTTTGCCACAGAGTCCCATCTGGATGCCCTGGCAGCGAAGCTCGGGATGGACCCTGTTGAGCTCAGGTTGAAGAACAGGCAGAAAGATGGCGATCAGGCGCACAGCGGCGGTACTTTGCAGCATGTGAGCATTGGAGATACGGTTGGTGCTGCCGCGGAGTACCTGCGCAGGGAGAAGAAAGAGAGGCAGAAGAACCGGGGATGGGGCATCGCTTGCAGCCAGTATCAGACTCAGCGCTTCCGCGATATTCCGTTCATTTCCAGCGCCTGCGTCAAGATGAACGAAGATGGCACAGTGGCGCTGAGCACCGGGGTCATCGAGTCTGGAGGGGGACAGCACACCACACTGGCCCAGATTGTGGCAGAAGTGCTCAAGATCCCGTACGAGAGCGTGACAGTGTTCTACGGCGATACCAACGTGGTGCCCCGGGACTATAGCACCTCAGCCAGTCAGACTACCTACCGGGCAGGAATGATGGTCAAGATGGCGTCCGAAGACCTGAGGCAGCAGCTGCTGCAACTGGGTGCGGACAAACTGAGGACCGGAGTGGAATCCATGGAGCTGGTGAATGGTAGAGTCCAGGTCATCAACAAGCCCACGGTGGGTGTTGCGGTGACGAGTCTAGTCAGGGAGCAGGGCGCGCTCCAGGGCACCGGGACTGAGTTGCGCGCGAAGAAGGTGGCCATTCTGGAAGAAGAAAAGGACATCATAGATGGTCCTTCCTCAAGCGCCCATGTCGCCCAGGTGGAAGTGGACCCGGAAACGGGCAATGTGAAGGTGCTCAAGTACTTTGCCGCCCATGATGTCGGTTTCGCCATCAATCCCCAGAACGTGGAGGGGCAAATTCAGGGCGCCATATCCCAGGGGCTCGGCTATGCTTTGAGTGAGGAAGCTGTTACCAACAATGGCCGGGTGGTCAATCCAAACTTCATCGACTACAAACTGCGAGGCGCCCGTGACATGCCCCCCATCGAATCCGCGGTCATAGAGGTGCCTTCGACTCACGGTCCGTTTGGGGCTAAGGGCTTTTCGGAGGCGGGGCTGTTGCTTTCGGCGCCGGCTGTCGCCAACGCCGTCTTCGACGCTACCGGCGTGCGGATCACCAGTCTGCCCATCACAGCGGAGAAGGTCCTCAAGGCTCTCAAACAGAAAGAAGCCAGACGTCTGGAGTAGCTCGGTGAAGGAGGGTGTTTAAGCATGGAGATGAGAGATTTCATTCAGGCCGGGCTCGACAGGGTGAGACAGGCGACTCTCAAGGCTCTGGACGGTCTGAACCAGTACGAGCTGATGTGGAGGCCGGGGCCCGAAGCCAACTCCATCGGGCTCGTCCTTTTCCACGCGGCGCGGTCTGAGGACCAATATGTTCAGAGCCGGATTCAGGGGAAGCCACAGGTCTGGGAAACAGAGAAGTGGTACGAGAAAATGGACTTGCCGGCAGGCGAGCTCGGCTATGGTTACACAGCCGAGCAATGCGCCAGTTTTCGTGTTCCCGAAGGAAGGGACTTGCTGGCCTATGCCGAGGCGGTGCGAACTCGAACTATGGACTACGTGAAAGGTATGAGTCCTGACAAGTTTGACAAGATAATCAATACTCCGCGGGGTGATCTTGCCATCGGAGTGTATCTGGCCAATATGGTGGTCCACCTGGCTCAGCACGCGGGGGAGATCGCCTACATTCGTGGTCTTCAGAGAGGCCTGAACAAGTAGCGCGCAGATCAGCGGCCCCATCCGTACTCGGCGGCCGGGGGGGCGCTAGTGTAGTGCTTCCTAAATAGCGTTAGTTATGGTATAATGCTGGTATGAGAACCAGCAAACGAATAAATGTGAGTGACAATGATCGGGCACA
>JAENJB010000130.1 GCA_016844565.1 Dehalococcoidia bacterium | reverse complement strand
AGGAAGCTGAATCCCAGGGCCACGGACGGTATTGTGAATGGGATGAAAGCCAGACTGTCCAGCAGGCGTGCGCCTTTGGGTTTGAGGCGGAGCACGATCCAGGAGACAATGGTGGCCAGCAACATACCAAAGACGCTGACCACGCCACCCATTAGCGCGGTGTTTTTCACAGAAAGGAGAAAAAGCGGGTTATCCAAAAGGCCCGTGTAATTCATGAGGGTGAGCCGGCCCAGGCTTTCTCGAGAGGGAGCCTCGTAGAAGGGGAGCAGGGAGGTCCAGAGTGCAGGAAGGGGAGGATAATGGCCACGAACAGGAAAAAGAAGATGAAGGCCCCAGCCCAGGGCCGCCATTTTCCCAGGTTGATAAGACGGGGGCGGTATCCCTTACCTGTTACCGTAGCATATCTCTCTGAGCGGCTCAGTATCCTCTGGTAGTAGAACAACCCGATAGAGGCTAGAACGATGAGACCGATGCTGAGTACAAAGGCCTCGCCATAATTGGGAGGGACAGAGAGCTTGAGGGCGGAGTAGATCTGGGTAGCATAGACCATCATGCCCTGCGAGGAGCCCATGATGAGCGGTATATCGAGGCCCTCTATTCCTCGCACAAACATGAGGAGGGCTACTGCTGCCAGTGCCGGTGCCATGAGCTTCAGGGTGATGCGGTAGAAGGTGATTGTCTTGGTGCCACCGGCGGTGTAGGCGGCCTCTTCAAGGGCAGGGTCCATGCCTCGGAAGGCAGCGCCGAGCATGAAGAAGGTCATTGGGGAAAGAGACAGGCCTTCAACCCACCACATGGCCGGCCAGGAATAAGCATTGAATAGAGGCGCGCTGAAACCAAGGGAAAGCCATAGTTTGTTCAGCAGGCCGGCGTTGGGGCTGAGGAGGAGTATCCAGGCAACGGCCTTGACCATGGAGGGCATGACGAGGGGGATGAACATGAGCCCGTAGATGATATTGCGGAAGGGCGTATTGGTTCGCTCCACCAGGAAGGCGATGCTGCTGCCAAAGAGCAGGGATATGGCCATGGCGCCGGCGGCGAAGATAAGGGTATTGCCCAGGTAGCCGATAATCTTGGGGTCGGAATAGGCCTGGAGGAAATTTCTCAGCGTAAGATTTCTCAAGGTGAGATCAGCAACCAGGGTGGTGCCCGCCTCTTTGAAGCTGCCCCAGAGGAGGAAAAGGATGGGGACTGCTGCCAGGAAGGCTACCAGAGCGGCGGCCAGGAGCAAAACTGTGTTTCGGGCAGTGAAAAAACCTGCCCACCGTTTTGCTACAGCTGCGGAAGACATAAGAGATGTTCCTCGTGTTTATAGCGTGACTTGCTGGATGGACGCGTACGCTTGAAAGGATTAGCAACGGCGCCAAGGCGTACGCCCTGGCGCCGTTCACCTCATCTTCCGATAATGTCCTGACGCCAGACCCTGGCAGCGTCGGTGTAGTTTTTATCCGTGCCCATCTCCGCTGGTAAGGTAAATATCTCGACGCCCCTGTTCTTGTAAAACTGGTTGGCATAGGTCTTATCGGCGATTCTCGGATTGACGGTGGGATTGGGGAAGAGGTTGGAATAGACGAGGGAACCTTCGTCAGA
Organism: Dehalococcoidia bacterium; assembly: GCA_016844565.1. Taxonomy (GTDB): domain Bacteria; phylum Chloroflexota; class Dehalococcoidia; order JAENJB01; family JAENJB01; genus JAENJB01. The sequence goes on along the minus strand of JAENJB010000130.1, from coordinate 5,502 downwards.
GGTTAACCAATCAGCAAGAAGCTTGGCCGCATTGGGATGGGGAGGGTTCTTTGGCATGGCAATGTGCCACGGGTCCCCATAGGTCTTAGTAAAAGGGGAGAAGTCAATGGGCGCTCCCCGCCTGATATTGTAGAGCCCGGTAGTGCCCGCTGCCATGAGCATGATATTGGCGTCACCAGCTACGAGGAGCTCCAACGGGCCCTGAAAACCGCTCAATACTCTCGGGTTGGTGGTCTTAATGACATCTTTCCAGAACTTGATGGAACGGTCCCAGTTAACCCCCGCTGCGGTTACATCGCCAAGCTCATAGGCAAAGCCGATAACCCAGTTGGAGCCGGAGGTGGAAATGAGCGCCTTCCCAGCCCACTTAGAGCTGTTGAGGTCTTCCCACTTCCTGGGTATGTCGGTGGGGGCGACCAGCTTGGTGTTGTACATGGGCATTCTGGTGGAGAGCTGGTCTAACACCCAGAACTTATGAGGCGGCTGAAACGGCCACCCCTTCGTATTGGGCCAGTCGTATTCCTGCAAAATGCCCGCCTCGTGCTCGTGCCTGAGCCGGGCGGCATCCTGCGTCAACAAATCCGGAGAATACTTGCCAGCCTTGTACTCGGCAATTAACTTGGTCTCCAATTCATCCCCCGGTGGGTCCCATATCTTGAGCTTGAGGAAAGGATATTTGGCCTCGAAGGCTTTCTCCACTGGCCCGTAGTACCACGACAGTGCCCACATGACCACCTCTGTTTCCCCGTTGGCCTTGGCTGCAGCGGCGCGGGCGCTGGTGCTGGCGACTGAGGTGCGGCGCAGGCAGTAATGATTAACCCCAGGATTAGCAACAGGCTTGTAGTGTAAGTGAATCTTCTGAACATCTTCCAATCCTCCTCTGTGTCCGACTGTTTGGTTCGGAATGCCTCCTGCACCTGACAACCCCTGCGGCCAGAAGCCAATCAGGTATCATACTATACATCCAGTATAACGGATGAAAAATCAGAAAGATAGCTCCTGTACTCGTTCCTTGAGAAATCTGAAGGATTCGGTTAGCATATGGCCGGTTCGTCCAATGAAACTAAGGAGGCTTTAAGTTTATGTTACCAGGTACCCTGTTTCGAACCGCCGGCATTCTGGTCCCGGTAACCCTCTTCTTCGCGTCCTGCGCTGCAGGTGGTGGTGGGACACCTCAGTCGACGCCTCAGTCGACGCCGCCGCCGAAGCCGAAGACCTACACCGCAGCTCCGCCGATGACCATCGACAAGAACAAGCAGTACACGGCTACCATCGAGACGGACAGAGGCAACCTGGTGCTGGAGCTATTCGCCAAGGATGCACCGGTGACGGTGAACAACTTCGTCTTCCTGGCCCGCGAGGGTTTCTATGATGTGACAACCTTCCACCGCATTATTCCGGGCTTCATGGCCCAGGGTGGAGACCCCACCGGCACCGGCACCGGAGGCCCCGGCTACAAGTTTGCCGATGAGTTCAGCCAGCGCAAGCATGGCACCGGCACCCTCTCCATGGCCAACGCTGGCCCCGGCACCAACGGAAGCCAGTTCTTCATCACCTACGCTCCTCAGCCGCACCTGGATGGCAAGCACTCGGTGTTCGGCCAGCTGACGAAGGGGATGGATGTTTTGAAGAACCTCAAGAACGGCGACCGGATGAAGCGGGTGACCATAGAGGAGAAGTAGAGACTACTCCTGCTTCGACTGATATTCGCGCAGGAGCCTTTCGCCGTACTGGAGCAGCACCTGGGCTCGCTCCGGTGAGTATTGCTTGAGCTTGAGATAGGCCTTGAGGGCCTCTTCCGGCTTCAGTCCCTCCGCTCCCTGCCACTCCCTCAGGCGTATGCGCGGCTCTTTCCCCGAAATATGAAAGGCGAATGGCAGAGTGTAGTGGGCCTCACCCAGGGCTTTGCGCAGCTCGCTGTCCCGGATTTTCCCCTCTGCCTGGGCGGGCAATGATAGTTGGAGCCGCACTACGGCCTCTTTGATTTCTACGGACCGCCGGGCTATGGCCCGGAGTACCGTGGCTGTGGGGTCGAGGTCCTGCTCTCTTATCTCCACGGAAATGGTCAGAAAGCGGCGCGCCTGGACCGGATGGAAGGTCAAGTGCGTCTTCCGTTGCTCCGGATGAACAGAGGTCTCAATCTCCACCACGCAGAACCCCTTCTCCTCTTTCTCCTCGCTGAAGTCGATCCGTTCCAGGCTGCCCGAGTAGGCCGCGCAGGGCCTGTCTGAGAGTACCTGGTGCCGGTGAAGGTGTCCCAGGGCTACGTAGTCGAAGGCGGGCTGAAAGACGGAGCTGGGGAGCAGGACGGGCTCCTGGCCCATCATAGTCGTCTTCTCGGAGCCGAAAGTGGCAGTGGAGATGGAGAGGTGGGCGGCGAGCACCGACGGCAACTGAGGGTCGAGGGAATCGGCAAAGTCCCTGATGGTGCGGGTCATTATCTCCTGGAGCCTTTCGTTGGTCTGCTGGAAGGTGAGGTTCTTGTTGTCCTCCTTGCTCAAGAGCAGGCTGCGCCTGGCCCAGGGCAGGGCGGCCACCTGAATGGGTCCTCTGGCGGTCTTAATGACGCGAGTTTCGGCCTTGCTGGCTACGGAGATGTGCTTGGCTGCCAGGGTCTGGAATATCTCCACCGCGCTGGCGCGGCCGGCGGCGTTGGGCAGGTCGTGGTTGCCGGCCAGGAGGAAGACAGGTATGTCCGCGGCCGCCAGGCGCTGGAGGCGTCTGGCGAACTCCCTCTGCTGCGTCTGAGACGGCTCGCGGCTCTTGTAAGCATCACCACAGAAGAGGACCAGGTCCATCCGGTTATCCAGGGCATGGTCGATCACCTGGTCCAGGGCCTTGAGGAAGTCCAGCAGGCGAGTATGAAGGCCGGTTTCGGGGTCGAGGGCGCCGTAAGCCTCGACGCCCAGGTGGAGGTCGCTAAAGTGAAGGATTTTTATGACCTCACCCCCTGAGTCCCCCTCTCCTTCCGAAGGAGAGGGGGAGAAGTTTTTCGAGAGGGCCGATAGCCCTCTCGACGCCCTAGGCAAGCTGTTCGCCATGTGCTGCCCACAGGGGGCCGGTGTCGAAGGCTTCGCCGCAGAGCTTGGCGGACAGGACCTTTTGCAACTCGGCGATAGGGACGCGGAGCTGTTTCATGGAGTCCCGGTCTCTGACGGTAACCTGCTTGTCCTCGATCGACTGGAAGTCCACGGTGACGCAGAATGGAGTGCCGATTTCGTCCTGGCGGCGGTAGCGCCGTCCGATGCTCTGGGCATCGTCGTACTGGGTGACAAAGCAGCAGCGCAGTCCCGCGTGCACCTCGCGGGCCATGGCGACCAGAGGCTCCTTTCGGCTCAGCGGCAGGACCGCTACCTTGACCGGTGCCAGTCTCGGATGGAGGTGGAGGACTACCCTGACTTCATCCTTATCCGGCTCTTCAGCGTAGGAATCGAGCAGGAAGGCCAGAGCGGAGCGGTCGACGCCGGCTGATGGCTCGATGGCGCAGGGCAGGTAGTGCTCCCCCTTCTCCTCGTCGAAGTAGGTCAGGGTCTTGCCGCTGGCGGCGCTGTGCTGTTTGAGGTCGAAGTCCCCGCGGTTGGCGATGCCTTCCAGCTCAGACCATCCCATGGGGAACAGGTACTCCACGTCGTAGCAGTCGCGGGCGTAGTGGGCCAACTCATCCTTGCCGTGCTGGCGGAGGCGCAGGTTTTCCTTTCTCATGCCCAGCTTCAGATACCAGTTGAAGCGCTCCTCGAGCCAGTACTTGAGCCACTGGTCGGCGGTCTCGGGCTTGACGAAGTACTCGCACTCCATCTGCTCGAACTCTCGGCTCCTGAAGGTGAAGTTGCCCGGGGTAATCTCGTTGCGGAAGGCCTTGCCCGTCTGGGCGATGCCGAAGGGCAGCTTCTTTCTGGTGGTGTTGAGGACGTTCTGGAAGTTCACGAAGATGCCCTGGGCGGTCTCCGGGCGCATGTAGATGACGCTGGCCTCGTCCTCCACCGGGCCCATCCTGGTCTTGAACATCAGGTTGAACATCCGGGGCTCGGTCAGCTCTCCTCCGCAAGAGGGACAAACGGAGCCCTTGAGGTCGTCGGCGCGCCAGCGCAGGTGGCATGACTTGCACTCCACCAGGGGGTCGGAGAAGCCCTGCACATGCCCGGAGGCGACCCAGGTCTGCGGGTGCATCAGGATGGCGGCATCAAGACCGATCATGTCATCCCGCTGATGTACCATGGCCTGCCACCAGGCCTCCCTCACGTTGCGCTTCAGCTCGACTCCCAGAGGGCCGTAGTCCCAGCAGCTCGCGAGGCCGCCGTATATTTCGCTGCTCTGAAAGATAAAGCCGCGTCTCTTGCACAGGGACACCATCGTGTCCATATCCACTTTCTTGGTTGGGGCGGTGTTGGTCACTGCGTTCTCCCTCTGTGGTAAGTTCCGGGAAAGGGCAGACAATCAAGAAAGCTTATCAACTTTCGCAGGCGAGTGTCAAAGGGACGAGTGCTACCTGTTGGAACTAGCCGAAAGGGGCCATCTGCTGACTCCCGTAGATGGAGCGTAGCTCAGCTGGGAGAGCGTCCTGATGACGTAGCGAATATTGGGGGTTCGAATCCCTTCAGTTCCACCATTCCGTACAAAAGGCAAAACCATTCATGAGCGGGCTTAACCCGACCGCCTGGATCTACCCACTTTCGCGAGCCGGTTACCGTTACGAATCATCCCAGCGTGACCCTCAGGCAACTGACCCCGGCTCAGATTGGGCTTTAAGGACAGGATTGCCCATGATACCTGACTGGGCTGCGATAATAGCCGCATGGGTGCGGCTGCGTGCCTGCATCTTGTCGATGACATTCCGGACATGCTTCTTGGTAGTGTCCAGGCTGATACCCAGGGTTGCGGAGATGTTCCCAAGGAGCCTGAGCACATCGATTTCCCTCCCGGTGAGGTGAGCAGCCTCAGCCGTGCGCTCGGCAAGCGTCTTCCGGCCATTTTGAATCAAATTCTCCACGGCAGCGCGCAGCACTACGGTGCTCATCTGGATACCGCCCTCGACCGCATGATGGATGCTCTGCAGCAACAATGTCGGCGACATATCCTTGAGGAAGATGTATCCCGCCGCGCCCGCGTGGATGGCGTCAATTATATAAGAATCGTTGCTGTTCTCCGTCAGCACCAGGACAGCTACCTCCGGGAATTCCTGCTTGATAAGCTTCGTAGCTTGCACGCCATCCACTTTGACGCTCCGGGTCTCGGTCAACACTACTTTGACAGGCTGTCCCTGGTCTCTTGCTCGTCTAATATACAGAAGAGCTTGATGCTCATCTGGAGCATCTCCAATCACTTCAATGCTCTCGTCTTTGCTCAGGATAGCCTGCAGACCCTCCCTGACAACCGGGTTGAAATCAATCATCAGGACTCCCAGATTTTTAGGTTCGCGTTGCGTCACTGCCATCGTGAGACACCCCCTTGATACACTTTAGCTCACTATTATCTACACCTTTAGTGCATCTTATTGGCACTAGT
>JAENJB010000129.1 GCA_016844565.1 Dehalococcoidia bacterium | reverse complement strand
TGGCTGACCTGTTGACCAGCGGCTGGACCAACACCGCCAACATCGTCGAAGCGGGCTTTGGGCAGCCGGTCAGCGCAGTCCTTCCAGCCCTTGGCGAGAAAGACATCTGGAAGCTGGATCCTGGCAAGTATGATTCCACCCACAGCGCTCTGGTGTACGGCATGGGGCTCACGCCTTCGCTTATCATCAATACCGACCTCGTAAGGCCAGGGGAGATACAGTCATGGCAGGACCTCCTCGACCCCAGGTGGAAGGATAAGATGGTGATGTCGGATCCCAGGGCAGGGAGTGGTCCCGCCGCAGGCGGAATATGGGTCTGGTCGAAGCTGGGGGAGGATTTCTGGAAAAAGCTGGCTGCCCAGCGCCCGGTGATGACGGTGAGCGCCGAACTGCCGACCCAGCAGGTGGCCCTCGGCGAGAAGCCCGTGGCCATCTTCCCCAACTTCCTTCGAGTCGTCACCGCCATCACGGCAGGGGCACCGCTTCAACTCGTGCACTTGAAGGAAGGCACCGCGTATTACATCAGCGGTGTCGGCCCCGTCAAGAACGCGCCACACCCCAATGCCGCGCTGGTGTTCATCAACTGGATGTTCACCAAAGAAGGTCAGGCGGCCATAGGCAAGGCTTCAGGCTTATTCACTATCAGGAAGGATGTCGCGGAGGACTGGATCAGGATCCGCGAGTTACGCGCCGGGAACTACACTCTGGTTGAACCGGCTGCCAACTTCCCCGGGTATAGCGACAAGGGGGCTGAGTTCGCCAAGAGCATTTTTGGGGCCAGGTGAGCCCTACGAGGCATGAGAGCTTTTCACTCCGACCCAGAGGATTGTCTTAGTAGGGTTCGTGGCACTTGAACCATTGGTCAAATGGGGTGACGGACGAAGTGTGAGCGGGAAGGACGAAGCAGGAAGTTGGAACGAAGGTTGCGGAGGTAAACTAGGATGAAAAGGGTCTGGTCTTATGTGCTCAGTTCGGTGCTATTGTTCACTCTGGTGCTCTCGGCCTGCGCCGCCCCACAGGCGCTGGCGCCGGCACCGGAAAAACCATCGGTGGTGAGTCCAGCGCCGACGTTACCGCAGCTCACCCGGGAGCAGCAGTTGATCGAGGCGGCGAAGAAGGAGGGAGTGGTGAACTACTGGACAAACACCTCCCGCGGTATGGAGGAGGCGCTCAAGGTTTTCAAGGAGAGATACCCTTTCCTTGAGGTGAAGATCTGGGACGCCCGGGGACCGGAGGTGGCGGCCAAGATAACAGAAGAAGCCAAGGTGGGGCGCTACAGCGTGGATTTGATCAGCACCGCGGAGAAGGACTTCTTCCCCCCATCCCTTTGGAAAGAGGTGATCGCGGATTATGAGTGGCCCAACACCAGGAACTGGCCTTTCCTGAGGGGTCATAACTATTACCGTAACTTCAGTGGCTCCGTCTTTGGGACCAGTTACAATGCATCGCTGCTATCAGCAGCTGAAGCTCCCAAGACCTGGGAGGAACTCAATAGCACCACGTGGCGGGGCAAGGCAGTGATATCAGTATCGTCCAACGATGTGCCCCTCTACTTTGCCTATGTCTGGGGTGAGAAGAGCAAGCTCAACTGGGACAAGTCGTTCAGTTTCTGGCGGGAGGTAATAGCCAATGCCCGGCCGAGGACAGTGAGCGGTTTCACAGGTTCCCTTGAGATGCACGCCGCCGGTGAATACCCTCTTTTCATCATGACTTCCTTACCCAGCGCCATGGACTACATGGTTAGGGGTGCAAGGCTGGAGGTTGCCCCTGTATCCAAGGTGTATGTGAGCCACAATGTCTTATCCGTAATCAAGAACGCGCCTCACCCCAATGCCGCCCGGCTTTTTGCCGACTTTCTGACCTCCACTGAAGGCCAGTTCCTCTACAACAACAAGAAGCTCAATCTGTCCATAGACCCCGAAGCAGCCAAGAGGTCCAGAGGGAACCTGGAGTACGCCAAGAGAGGCATAGTGATTGATGAAATCCCGCTGGAGTTCATTGCTGATGAGTACTTCAAAAAGTCAAACGAGTTCTGGCTGGGCCTGCTGGGCCGCGCGAGCTGAGCGCCACATGATGAACCGCTTGACCGCCGAACCCTTAACAGGAGGTGAAGGTGACCGATAATCTGGTTGACGCGATAGCCGATCTGAAGGAGGAGGAGGCCCTGCGGATAGTGAAAAGCAAGCTCGATAGCGGCGAGCCGCCCGCTAAGATTCTGGAAGCCAGCCGGAAAGCACTGGAGATTGTGGGCGCGCGCTTCGCGAAATGCGAGTACTTCATCCCCGACCTAGTATACTCCGGCGAGATACTCAAGGAGATATCGGAGCTGGTGAAGCCGAAGCTAAAGGGCGCCACGCAGCTTGAGCATCTGGGCAAGTGCGTCATCGGCACTGTGGCCGGTGACATCCATGACATCGGCAAGGATATCGTAGCTTTCATGCTCGACGCCAACGGTTTCGAGGTGGTCGACCTGGGGGTGGATGTCCCGGCGCGGAAGTTCGTTGAGAAGATTCAAGAGGTGAATCCCCAGGTAGTGGGCCTGAGCGGGTTCCTGACCCTGGCCTTTGATTCTATGAAGGAGACGGTTGAAGCTATCAGGGCCGCCGGTCTGCGGGATAAGGTGAAAATCATGGTCGGAGGCGGCCAGATTGACGACGAGGTGAGGAAGTACGCCGGCGCCGATGCCTACCGGCCGGATGCGGTGGCGGCGGTACTGCTCGCCAAAGAATGGGTGAGGAGGGCATGAAGGATGGCAAAGACACCGGCTGAACTGTACCGGGAACGGACCAGGAGGGTCGAAGACGCCATCCAGTTGAAGGTACCGGACAGGGTGCCCCTAGTGGTGTCCTTTGGGCTCTTTCCGGCGAAGTACGCGGGGATAACCTGCCAGGACGCCTACTACGACAGCGAGAAGTGGGGTGCTGCCGTCAAGAAGACCCTGCTGGATTTTAAGCCCGATATGTACCACGGCTCGGCTATTGTCTCGGGGGCCGTCCTGGGGCACCTCGGGTGCACGCAGGTAAAGTGGCCCGGGGACGGGGTCTCCCCTCATCATACCCACCAGTTTGTCGAGGGGGAATACATGAAGGCGGACGAATACGATGCCTTCTTTGAAGACCCCTCGGATTGGGTGGTGCGTACCTATATGCCACGGATATACAAGAACCTCGGCCCCCTAAAGTCCCTTCCCCGGCTCAGCTCAATGGTGTTCGGATACGGACAGGCCATGCAGGTCGGGGCGCTGGCCGCACCTGACGTGGCGGGTGCCCTTGATGCCCTCGTCAAAGCGGGGCTTGCCGCCCGTGACTGGCAGGCAGCGCACAATTCGCTCCACAAGGAGATAATCGAGCTGGGCTTCCCATTGGTTAGCGGGCCGTCCACGAACGCACCTTTTGACATGGTTACCGACTACCTCAGGGGAATGCGCGGGACGATGCTGGATATGTACCGGCAGCCTGAAAAGCTCATCAAGGCCTGCGAAATGCTGCTACCTCTTCTCATCGAGCGAGGGGTCTCGGGCGCCCGCAGGAGCGGGAATCCCAGGGTATTCATCCCGACCCACCGCGGGTCTGACGGTTTCATGTCCCTGAAACAGTTTGAGATCTTCTACTGGCCGACTTTCAAGAAGCTGATGATGGCTTTCATTGACGAGGGGCTAACGCCGTGTCCCTTCCTGGAGGGAGACTGGACCCAGCGCCTTGAGATCCTTCTTGAGTTGCCCAAAGGAAAGGTGCTCGGGCATTTCGACCGCACCGACATGAAGAGGGCGAAAGAGGTCCTGGTCGGCCACATGTGCATCAGAGGGAACGTCCCGTCGTCGTTGCTTCAGACCCGCTCACCCCAGGAAGTGATCGACTACTGCAAGCAGCTCATCGATGTGGTAGGCAAGGGTGGGGGTTTCATCATGGCGCCGGGGTGTGTGGTGGATGAGGCCAAGCCCGAGAATATCAGGGCGATGATAGACTTCACCAAAGAGTACGGCGTGTACCACTGATGAGGCCCGATGCCGGTAATTCGTGACGTTACCCTATCGCTTGATACCAGCCTGTTGACCAGGGCCGGGGTTGGGAATCGGTTCAAGCACCGGCCAGGGGCCACGGTCCTGCTGGATGAACTGCTGGCTACCGCGCTGCGTGAGCGTTTAATAGAGCCGACTCTTGTCTACGAGATGTGTCCGATAGCTGAGATAGGGCGGCACCATCTGTGTTTGGAGGGCGGCATCGTGCTCTCCGGCCCGCTTCTA
>JAENJB010000128.1 GCA_016844565.1 Dehalococcoidia bacterium | reverse complement strand
CTAGTTGAGTGCTTGCTAACCTACTCATCCTGCTGCTAGGCTCTCCCGCGAGGACTCCGAAAAGGAAGATGACACAGGCATGACTGTAGGCAGGAGAATCAGGGACAGGAGACAGGAACTCCAGCTCACCCAGGAGGACCTGGCAAGAGCCTTTGGGATGACTCCCCAGCATATCTCTGCGATCGAGCAGGAGAAGCGAAACCCCTCCCTGGCCCTGCTCGCCAGGCTGGCTGAGGAGTTGGGAGTAACGGTGGACTATCTCAACACCGGCAGGGAGGGAGTGATTGTGGATACGATACCGGCCATCAAGGCTGACAAGAGGCTATCCCTCAGGGCGAAAAAGGCTCTGGTAAGTCTGGTCGAGGAACTGTACGGAAGGTAGTCGTCCCACCGCTCCCGTTCTTGAAGAGCCGCGATTCTCCTCCTGGGTCTTTCGGCCTCCACAGCTATTTGGTAGCTACCAAAAGACTATCTGAGTAGTCTATGACCTGCCGCCAATCAACGAGAGGAAGCCAACGCCAACTCGAAAAACGCCTCAACATTTTGGTGTGGAATAATCTTCCTTGGTGGAGCTGGGGGGATTCGAACCCCCTACCTTTTCACTGCCAGTGAAACGTTCTCCCGATTGAACTACAGCCCCGTGCGCTAATAGTTTAGCATCAGCCGCCTGCCTATCGCAAACGCCTGGAACTCCAGTCCGATGAGGCGCAGGATGGAGACAACGCCTACCAGGTAGATGCCCCTACTGCGTACCATTCTTAGGATCTTAAGAGAAGAACCTCATGTCCTCAGTGCCCTCTACTTTGCTGAAGTCGTTTATCAATTCACCATCCTTCCAGTCCATGTCATTGCGAGCGAAGCGAAGCAATCTCCTAACATCCCTGCTGAGATTGCCACGCCCCGATTATATCGGGGCTCGCAATGACGAAAGGGCTATCGTGCAGCGACACTCTCACCCACGCGGCTGAAGGTCAGACCTTCAGGGCTGATATCCACCTTTATCTTGTCACCCTCCTTGAACTCGCCGCGCAGAATCCTGCTGGACAGCGGGTTCTCCACGTGCCGCTGGACGGCCCGGCGCAGGGGGCGCGCACCGAAGACCGGGTCGAAGCCCTCCTTGGCCAGCCAATCCTTGGCCGCCTCGGTGAGCTCGATACCTACCTGGCGCTCGGACAGCCGCTTCTCCACCTCCCGGATGAGCAGGTCGACTATCTTTCTCAGTTGCACTTCGGTCAGCGGATGGAACACGATGACCTCATCTATGCGGTTGAGGAACTCGGGGCGGAAGGTCTGCTTCAGGGCCGTTTCCACCGCCGAGCGCATCTTCTGATGCTCGCTCTTGCGTTCGGTCTCTCTGAGGAAACCCACCCGCTGGCGCTGGAACTCCTGGGTGCCCAGGTTGCTGGTCATGATGACCACGGTGTTCTTGAAGTCCACCGCCCGGCCATGCCCGTCGGTCAGCCGTCCGTCCTCCAGAATCTGGAGCAGGATGTTGAAGACATCCGGATGCGCCTTCTCTATCTCGTCGAAGAGAATGACCCGGAAGGGCCGCCGGCGCACCGCCTCGGTGAGCTGCCCGCCCTCTTCATAGCCTATATATCCCGGCGGGGCGCCGATGAGCCGCGAGACGGTATGCTTCTCCATGTATTCCGACATGTCCAGGCGGACCATGGCGTCCTCGTCGTCGAAGAGGAACTGGGCCAATGCCCGGGCCAGCTCCGTCTTGCCCACCCCTGTCGGCCCCAGGAAGATAAAGCTGCCGATGGGTCTCTTGGGGTCTTTCAGGCCCGCCCGGGCGCGGCGCACCGCCTCGGAGACCGCCGCCACCGCCTCTTCCTGGTTCACTATCCTGTCATGCAGGCGTTCCTCCATGTGTATGAGCTTGTCTGCCTCCCCCTCCATCATGCGGGACACCGGGATTCCCGTCCAGTTGGCTACCAGGGCGGCAATTTCATCCTCGCCCACCACATTGTCGAGCTTCTTGCCCTGGGCCCACTTGTCCCACTGCTGGCGGTACTCCGTCTCCTGCCGCAACCTCAGCGCCTTGAGTTCAGCCCCATGCTGGTAATCGCCGCGCTGCGAGGCGGCGTCCTCCTCGTTGGCGAGCTGTTGCATCTGTTTCTCCATGGACCTCAGCTCCGGCGGCAGGCTTTCGCTGTCGATGCGCAGCTTGCTGGCAGCCTCGTCGATGAGGTCGATGGCCTTGTCAGGCAGGAACCGGTCGGCGATGTACCGATGGCTCAGCTTCGCGGCGGCCTCCAGGGCCGAGTCCTCGATCTTTATCTTATGGTGGGCCTCGTATTTGGGACGGAGGCCCTTGAGCATCTCTATGGTGACCTCCACACTGGGTTCGCCGATGAATACTGGCTGGAAGCGACGCTCCAGGGCCTTGTCCTTCTCGATGTGCTGGCGGTACTCGTTCAGAGTCGTCGCTCCGATGCACTGGAGCTCGCCGCGGGCCAGGGCCGGCTTGAGCATGTTGCTGGCGTCAATAGCGCCCTCGGCCGCGCCCGCCCCCACCACGGTGTGTATCTCATCGATGAAGAGGATAATCTCGCCCTTGGCCTGGCGTATCTCATCCATCACCGCCTTGAGCCGCTCTTCGAACTCGCCGCGGAACTTGCTGCCAGCCACCAGGGCGCCCATGTCCAGGGCCATCACCCGCTTGCCTTTCAGGCTGTTGGGCACGTCTCCGGCCAGTATCATCTGGGCCAGGCCCTCGGCGATAGCCGTCTTGCCCACGCCCGCCTCGCCGATGATGACGGGATTGTTCTTGGTGCGGCGGGTGAGCACCTGCATCACCCGTTTTATCTCCTGCTCGCGGCCGATGACCGGGTCCAGCTTGCCTTCCTTGGCCAGACGGGACAGGTCGCGGCTGTACTTTTCCAGGGCGCGGTACTTGCTCTCGGCCCTCTCATCGGTGACGCGGTGTCCGCCCCGGACCTGCTGAAGCGCCTGGTAGAGCCGCTCCTGGTCGAGCCCCGCCTCCTTGAGGATGCCGGCGGCCTCTCCCTGGGGCTCGCTGGCGATGGCGATGAGCAGGTGCTCGGCGCTCACCAGTTCGTCCTTCAGCCGCTCCGCCTCACTGGTAGCCACGTCGAAGAGGCGCTGTATGCGCGGTGTAGCGTATATCTGGGCTCCCTCGTGGGCCACCTTCGGTGTCTTCTCCAGCACTCCAGTTAGCTGCCTCTTCACCAGTTCCCGGTCCACCCCCAGCGTGGAGAGGACCTGGGCGGTCACGCCGTCCCCCTGGTCTAGCAGGGCCAGCAGGATATGCTCGACATCCCACTGGGCATGCCGGTAGCGGCGCACCAGCTCCTGAGAGGCGACAATCGCCTCCCGTGCCTGTTCGGTGAACTTATCCTGCCTCATGGTGTCATCTCCTCGTTTCCTCCCATTTGCTTCCTTATCTCTTCCATCTCTCTCTGGAGAGAAGCCAGGCGCTCCATGAGCCTCAAGACTACCTCCACCCCGGCCAGATTGATGCCCAGGTCGTCCATTAGAGTCTTAACATGCCGCAGCCTCTCAACCTCCCTCTCCGAGTAGAGGCGGAGGCCGCCGGGCGAGCGCTCCGGCTCCACCAGTCCCATTCGCTCATAGTAGCGCAGGGTATGGGTCCCCACGCCGACCATCCGGGCGGCGATGCTGATGACGTATCTGGGCTCGCGCTCAGAACCCATTTCTCTGGCTCCTTAACATAATCCTCACTCGTTTCCCCTCAATCCTCCGAGATTGCTTCGCCACTTCGTGTCTCGCAATGACAAGAGGGGGCTGTCATTCTGAGTTCGCGAAGCGGAGCGAAGAATCCGCCCCTTGTCATGCCCCACGGAGCGGATCCTTCGGCCTCCCAATGTCGTCGGGATGGCCTCAGGATGACATTCAGTAACAATGACAACCTACAGCGGCAGTTCCTCAAAAAGCTTCCTTTGCTCTGGACTCAGCCTGGTGGGCAAGACCACCTTCACGCCGGCAAAGAGGTCCCCTCGAACTGTATCGCCCAGGTGAGGCATACCTTTTCCGGCGAGGCGAAAGACCTGGCCGTTCTGAGTCCCTGGCGGCACCTTCAAAGCCACCTTACCATTGATGATCGGCACCTCTATCTCGCCTCCGAGCATGGCTGTGCGCAACGGGACTGCCACCTCGACCTTCAGGTCGTCGCCTTCCCGCTCAAACATGGCATGTGCGCTGACGCTGACTACCAGATAAAGGTCGCCCTCGGCCGGCCTCCCCTTCACCGGTGATGCGGATGCGCGAGCCGGTGGCCACCCCGGCGGGGACCTTGACCGACAGTCGCCGTTCTCGCGTCGTCGCCCCCGAGCCGCCGCATAGGGGACAGGGCCGCTTGTTGACCGCGCCCTGACCTCCGCACCGGCCGCACATCTCAGTCGAAGGTACCCTCAGCACTCTCTCCGTCCCCGAGTAGGCCTCTTCCAGGGTCACCTCCACCGGGTGCTCCAGGTCACGGCCTCGCCCTGGCCGGCGGCTACCGCGAATGTCCTGGAAAAAGGTGTCGAAGACGCCGCCCATGTCCACCCCGCCGCCGCGAGCCATGTCCTCCCATTCGAAGGTCTGGGCGGGGGCGCCCTGGTGCTGCCACCGGGGGCCGCCACCTGCTCCAGCCCCGGCGAACTGGTCGGCATGGGCCCACATCTCACCGTACTGGTCGTACTTCTTGCGCTTCTCCTGGTCTGAGAGCACTTCGTAGGCCTCGTTCATTTCTTTGAACTTGGCCTCGGCTCCCTTGTCGCCGGGATTGAGGTCAGGGTGATAGCGGCGCGCCAGTCGCCGGTAGGCCTGCTTGATCTCCTGCTCGGAGGCCTTCCGCCCTATCCCCAGCACCTCGTAGTAGTCTCGTTTAGCCAATTTGCTATCCTCTCAACCTTCCAGGCCGCTATTTTAGACCGTTCCGGGTGTGCTGTCAATGTTTTGTGAGGAGAGTTCGCAGAAAAGTATTCAATGGATTAACATTCGCGTG
>JAENJB010000127.1 GCA_016844565.1 Dehalococcoidia bacterium | reverse complement strand
GTAGAAAGGGCTCATGGAGCTGATTGTAGGGTTGGGCAACCCGGGAAGTGAATACGCCGCTAACCGCCACAATGTCGGCTTCCACTGCATCAACCGCCTGGCCAGGGAGTATGGCATTGCCCTGAAGCAGAGAAAAGGGCGCTCCCGAATCGGGCTGGGCCGGATAGAGGGCCGGGAGATCGTGCTGGCCAAGCCGGCAACCTACATGAATCTGAGTGGGGAAGCGGTGAAGCTCCTGATGCGGCACTATGATGTTCCCCTTGCCGGGCTGGTGGTCGTTCACGATGACATGGACTTGTCTCTGGGGAAGTTGCGCCTCCGGCAGGGTGCCCGCGCCGGCGGACACAAGGGGGCGGCGTCCATTATTGCCGCTCTCGGGAGCCAGGACTTCGTGCGCCTGCGTATCGGCATCGGACGCCCCGAGCGGGCGGAGGGCGGGAAGACGGCTGGTGGTGAGGAGGTGGTGGACTTCGTCCTGGGGGACTTCACCCCGGCGGACCTGGAAATCGTCGAAGGGGCGATAGACAGGGCGGTGGAGGCCATACGCTGTCTTCTCACCGAGGGAGTCACCGTTGCCATGAACGAGTATAATTAGGGATATCTGAAAAGGAGAACGAATGGAAGACAGAGTGGCTATCTTCATCGACGGGAGCAATCTATATCATGCATTGAAGGATAAGTTCGGGCGGGCCGACCTCAACTTCTCGGAGTTCGCCCGCAAGCTTGTCGGGACGCGGCGGCTGTTCAGGACTTACTATTACAACGTGCTCCAGGACCCTGCGCTGCGGCCGGAGGGATACCGCGAGCAACAGGAATTCTTCGATGCCCTCCGCAAGACGCCGTATCTGGAGGTCCGGCTCGGAGGCATGAAGCGGGCGGCGGGGATACCGGTGGAGAAGGGCCTGGACATCATGCTGGCCACAGACCTGCTGCATTTCGGCTGGAACGGGCTCTATGACATCGCGGTGCTGGTCAGCGGCGATGCTGATTTCGCCTATGCCCTCCAGGCGGTGAAGAATATGGGCAAGCATGTCGAGGTGGCCTATTTCGAGGGCAATGTGTCCCGGGACCTCCTGGAGGTGACCGACTATGGGCATCTGCTGGACCAGGAGTTCTTCAAAGGACTGTGGGCTCGTGGCGAGCGCCGGGCCGGTGGAGGAAGGCGTCGCCGGAGCAGAGTGCCAGTGCAGGCGTCGGAGGCGCAGGTACAGGTCGCGGTCGCTGCCGGCCCTCCCGCCGTGGATGGTCCGAGAGAAGCTTCCATAGTATCTTTTGTTCCTGGCGATCAATAGGCGCGAAAGCCCGGGCAGCCCCGCCGCGCTTTAGAAGAACGCGTCCTCTAAATATGGTACAATTTCATTATGGCAACAGAAGATAAGACCATCAGCCAGAACCGCAAGGCCTACCACGATTACTTCATCCAGGACAGCCTGGAAGCGGGGATTGTGCTTACCGGCACCGAGATAAAGTCGGTCCGGGAGGGCCACGTCAATATTCGCGATGCCTACGCTCGTACGGAGAAAGGCGAGATGTGGCTTCACAACGCCCATATCGCCCGCTACGACGCCGGTAGCTATGGCAACCATGATCCCTTGCGCTCGCGGAAGCTCTTGTTGCACCGGAAGCAGATTCGGGAGCTGATGGCCAATGCGGAACGGCGGGGTTATACTATCGTGCCGTTGAAGCTGTATATCACGCGCGGGGTGGCCAAGCTTGAACTGGGCCTCGGCCGCGGCAAGAAGCAGTATGATAAGCGGGCTTCCGTGGCTGAGGAGGAAGCCAAGAGGGAGGTGGCCCGGGCGCTCAAAATGCGCCGGTGAACGTCACGATGGAATCGGGACGCCAGGGGAGGTTGTCTGATAAGGGGGCGTCTTAGAGGGGCGCAGCCCCTCTAAGAAAACAGTCCCCTCTCTCCTTCTTAAGGAGAGAGGGGTTCAAGGGGTGAGAGGTTGACAACCCCCCAGAACATGGGGACGCGTGGATTCGACAGGGGGAGTGCAGCTCAGAATTGCAGGCCGAGGTGCCCTTGCCTCGTAAAACAGAGGGCAAAACGTAACTGGCGAAAAAGAATTCGCTTTCGCGGCCTAAGTAAAAGGCCGCAGGCCCGCCTTGACCTCACCCCGATGGGTCGGGACCGGGCCTCATTTAGTCGGGGTGCCGTCGCCCCACGCCGATAATGGTGGCGTAAGAAACATCGGCTGGCCTGGCGGTCCGTTGGTTGGACTCGGGCTGCCGGGCGAGAGCAAAAGTCAACTAAGCTTGTAGGATATTCTGGGCGGTCTTCTTCTGGACGGGGAGTTCGACTCTCCCCCGTCTCCACCAGAAACACGGAGCCCACGGTTGAGATTCCAGGGGGCTCTTTCATTTAGTACCTCTGACCGTTCTTGCAGGTCAACTTAGGGTGAAAGAGGAGGCCCAAACAGATGGTTAGCCAGAGGAAGTTCGAGAAGCTCTTCGAGCCTTTCCGTCTCGGCCAGTTGGAACTGAAGAACCGCATAGTCATGCCGGCTATGGCCACCTGTTTGGCGAGTGAGGATGGTTATGTTACCGAGCGAACTCTTGACTACTATGAAGAGAGAGCCCGCGGTGGAGTCGGCTTAATCATTGTGGGCGAGGCGATCATCGAGGTTCCACGGGGGTTAGAGGGACCGCGACGTATTGCCATTGGTGATGAGCACGTCCCCGGGCTAACAAAACTGGCGGAAATCATCAAGAAGCACGGGGCAAGGGCCGCTTTCCAACTGAATCACGGAGGAGGGTTTGCCGTCTCCTCGACCACAGGGCTTCAACCTATAGCCCCCTCCGCCGTCATCTGCCGTCCAGGGGGTGAACTCCCCAGAGAACTAACTGTTGATGAGATTCAGGACCTAGTGCAACGCTTTGCCGGAGCTGCCGAGCGGGCCAAGAGGGCCGGCTTTGAAGGGGTGGAGATTCATGCCACCGGCAGCTATTTGATCAAGCAGTTCCTGTCACCAGCTCAAAACAAGCGGACGGATGACTATGGTGGAATTCTGGCTAACAGGGCAAGGTTCCTACTGGAGATAATGGCGGCGGTACGCGAAAGGGTTGGGCCAGGATATCCGCTATGGGTCAGGGTGAGCGGGAGAGGGTATGGCATTGGGAACGGGTTCACCGCGCCAGAAGATGTTCTGCAATTGAGCAAGATGCTTGAAAAGGCTGGTGCATGCGCCATCAATGTGAATAACCACGCCTCCAAATACCCCTTTAACCGCATGGTTGAGCCTGAGGGAAATGCTTTAATCTTTGCTGAAGCAGTTAAGAAGGTAGTCAGCATCCCCGTGATAGCCGTGGGAAGGATCACTCCTGAAGTCGGCGAAAAGGCCTTAGCCGAGGGCAAAGCAGACCTGGTGGCTATCGCCCGAGGTCTTCTCGCTGACCCTGAACTCCCCAATAAAGCAGCCTCAGGCAGACTGGATGATATTGTGCCCTGCATAACCTGCCTCGTTTGTGGCACTATGTCCCGGCTCGGTGAGGCCGGCTGCACCGTAAACCCCGCCCTGGGCAAGGAGCGCGAGTTCAGAATAACCCTGGCGGAGAAGGTCAAAAGGGTCCTGGTGGTCGGCGGTGGCCCGGCAGGGATGCAAGCAGCCATAATGGCGGCGCGAAAGGGCCATCGCGTGATGCTCTACGATAAGCAGAAGAGGCTGGGAGGCCAGTTGAGACTGGCAGCCAGGGTTCCTAATAGGGACAGGATTGACAATTTAGTCTCGTACCTTTCACACCAAGTTGTCAAACGGGGTGTGGAAGTCAAGTTGGGGAAGGAAGTTACACTTGGTCTTGTTGAATCGTTGAAACCGGATGTGGTCATCCTCGCCACCGGAAGCAGGCTCAATTTTCTAAGACGGATTGCTGAGGCGGTTGCAGGTCTACTAGCAGGAGGCCAGTTCACATCCATGGAAGAGGGAGGGCTGCTGGTGAAGGACTTGGGAGCGCGGAGACAGCCCTTCGGCCCCCACACCCTGTTGCTCGGTGCCTCCCAACCCAATCAGGCGCTTCTTAGAGAGTTACAAGGGAAGGTGCCGCAAATCTATCTCTCCGGCGACTGCGTAACACCGTACGGAATAATGGAAGCCATGGCCTCTGGCACTCGGGTGGGGCTGGCAGTCTAGCTCAGGGGCGCCAGCCTCTTAGCCCGCCTTCCGCGTTTTTCCTTTGCCAGTCCTCTTTCACCAGCGCATCCGGGGGCTCCGAGGGAGTCTTGACCGCCGCGTGGCACGGGTATATCATCACAGCGGGATTTCCCGGATCGTGACGATGGTAACTGGCTTAGGCCGGTCCTTGTCTCCTACGATACGGTCGGCAAGCAAATGAAAGTGGAAAGGGGAGTTTTGATTTGACGAATGCATTTGGAGAGGCTAATGGCTCGGTAAGCCATGCTAACCAAGTCGGGTAAAAGGAGGTTAATTAAGTGAGGCAGATACAAATCATAGGGGTATTACTCTTAGTGTTGGCGTTAACGGTCGGTGCCTGTGCTCCCAAGGCAGCTCCTGCGCCGATCCCAACTACTACCCAAGTGCCTCAGCCAATTCCTACGCCGACGCCACAGCTCAGCGAGTGGGATAATATCCTTGCAGCAGCCCGCAAGGAAGGCGCGGTGACAGTCTACAATGTCCTGGGAATCGAGCTGACGCAGGCGATGACAGCCGGGATGAAGCAGTATGGGATAAAGGTGGATGCGATCGGGGGAAGCGGAGGGGAGCTAGAGCTGAAAGTCATTACCGAACAGCGAGCGAAGGCCAATTTCGCCGACTTGTTAATCACCGGCTTTACCAATAATTTAAACATTTTGGAGGCTGGCTATGGACAGCCCATTAATGTTGCCGCTCTTCCAGCCCTTACCGAGAAAGATGTCTGGAGGATAGATCCCACCCAGTACGAGCCCACGAAAAGCGTCCTTGTCTATAGCACCGGTATCACCCTTTCGGCCATTATTAATACTGACCTGGTCAGAAGGAGTGAGCTCAGTTCCTGGCAGGACTTGCTTGACCCGAAATGGAGAGACAGGATGGTGATGACTGACCCTCGGCAGGGGAGCGGGCCGTCAACCTCTGGCCTGTATATCTGGATGATCCTGGG
Organism: Dehalococcoidia bacterium; assembly: GCA_016844565.1. GTDB lineage: Bacteria > Chloroflexota > Dehalococcoidia > JAENJB01 > JAENJB01 > JAENJB01. Next base: position 1,900 of record JAENJB010000127.1, on the reverse strand, counting down.
TGAGGACTTCTGGAAGAAGATGGCTGCTCAGCGCATAACCCAGCAGGTAAGGTATGATGTGGTGGTTAATCAGGTAGCCTACGGCGAGAAGCCTGTGGGCGTCTTTCCCGCCTCCTCGCGAACTGTAAGCGCCATAAAAGCTGGCGCGCCTATACAGATTGTCCACTTTAAAGAAGGTACATCCCATAATGTCAGGAGCGTTGGCCTAATTAGGAATGCACCTCATCCCAATGCCTCCTTGGTGCTTCTTAACTGGATGTTTAGTAAAGAAGGGCAAGCAGCGATAGGTAGAGCTACAGATAACTTCACAATCAGAAAGGACATCACCGAGGACTGGTTAAGGATCGCAGAATTGCGCTCTCAGACCTTCACCTTGGTGGACCCACCCAACAACATAGACCTCGAGGGACCCCGAAAGGGCACAGAGTTCGCCAAGAAAATCTTTGGCGCACAGTAGCCAACTAAGGCAGTAAAGCCCGTCAGCAAGGACGGGCTTTACTGCCATACAATCACAGCGGTTATTCTGCATCAGGGCTGAACTGAGGCGGCGTTTTGAGCGTTATGCTGTAGATGCAGTCAGGTCCTCTTTAGTTCCTTATCCAGCCACTCAAGGTATTTCTTGCTCCCCGCGACGACGGGGGTCGCCAGTATCTCAGGGACTTTGTAAGGATGCATCTCGCGGATGGCTTGCTCAAGCTCTTCGTAGAGATTCCTCTTGCTCTTGATGATGCATAGCCATTCCTGCGCCGTTTCGATCTTGTTCTCCCACCAGTATGTGCTGCTGGCTGGCCCGATTATCTGAACACAGCCGGCCAGCCTCTTTTCCACCAACGTTCTGGCAATGCGTTCGGCTTGATCTTGTTTCTCCACGGTTGTGATGACCTGAATGTGCTCTTCTGTCATGCTTCACCTGCTCCCACACCTTTAGACCGGCTACTCTCAGCCCTGGGCAGACTCAAGCTTATCAAATCTGCTTATCATTTGGAAACGCTGGTGGGGGTTCGGTCTGTCATTGCGAGGGCGAAGCCCGAAGCAATCCGTCAGTCTTCCCCTCTCCCTTGACGGGAGAGGGATAGGGAGAGGGTGATCATGGCAGCAGGTAACCCTCTCTCTAACTCTCCCCCTGAAGGGGGGAGAGGACAGGTGCACGGATTGCTTCGCCCTCCCGACAGGTCTGGATGGGCTCGCAATGACAGGCCGTGCCGGAAGTGGCTATTTGCGAGGTAATGACAGTCTGTCCGGCTCGGATTCGTTCGCTTCGCTGATAATGGTGGTGGTGCAGGATACTTCTATCCCACCAGCGTGCGGCAGTAGTGCTCCAGGACCTGTTGAGCGTTGCTGCACACAGCGGCCTGAGGCGTTCCGTGGCGCGCCAGGGCTGAAAAGGTGCAGCCGCCGCCGCAGAAGCCGGCCAGATTGCATTCCCGGCACTGCGGTATGTTGCTGGTGGAGCGGCCTCTCCAGATTTGCTCCCGGTCCGGCCAACTCTCATATTGCGGGAGGAAGCGGCCGATGGCCATGTCGCGGTTGCCGATGGCCTCGCCGCACGGGTAGATGAAACCGTCGGCGCCGAAGACGAAGAAGTTGGGGGAGTTGGCCTCGCAGTACTGGAAGCAGGGCCCCGGAGAGCCTTTTCTGCCGCCGAGCAGGGAGGCCATATGATGGAGCACGCGGAAGGGCTGCGTGCGGAAGATGTCCTTGGTCAGGCTGCTGTCTTTCGTCACCTCGGTCAGGGCCTTCAAGAGGTCAGCCTCGGGCATCATGTGGCAGTAGGTGCTGTCGCCGCGGTGGTCGAGCACCGGCGCCAGGTCGCACTGAAGTGAGCTGCCGCTGTCCAGCCACCCGCGGGCCGAGATATAGTCGGCAAGCTGCGGGAGATAGGCTATGTTCTGCGCGTCCA
>JAENJB010000024.1 GCA_016844565.1 Dehalococcoidia bacterium | reverse complement strand
AAACGCTGTCCCTAAACCTTTCGTTTGGACGGCCTCGGTGCAAAACATTCTTTCCAAGGTGCATAAAGCTAACGCAGTGTTAGAGACACTACACTAGTGGCTCAGAGATTGCTTCGCCCTCCCGACAGGTCGGGATGGGCTCGCAATGACAGGAGATGGCACAAAGGAGCCTCCTTCCCTCCAGAGGGAAGGAGGCTCCTAAGACACTGCGGGGGCTGGCTCTTACTTAGACGTCGAAGTAGAGGTAAAACTCATGGGGATGCGGGCGGAGTCTTACGGCGTCGATCTCTTTCTCCCGCTTGTATTCCAGCCACACGTCAATGACGTCCTTGGTGAAGACGTCACCCTTGAGCAGGTAGTCATGATCCTTCTCCAGCGCATCCAGCGCCTGTTCCAGTGAGGAGGGCACGGTCTTCATCTTGGCTTGCTCTTTGGCGGAGAGGTGATAGGTGTCCTTCTCCAGAGGCTCTCCGGGGTCAATCTTATTCTGGATGCCATCGAGCCCGGCCATCATCATGGCGGCCAGGCCCAGGTAACCGTTGCAGGTGTTGTCAGGGGGCCGGTATTCAATGCGCTTGGTCCGCGGGTTGTCGCTGTACATGGGGATGCGTACGGAGGCGCTGCGGTTTCTCGCGGAATATACCAGGTTCACCGGCGCCTCGTAGCCGGGCACCAGGCGGCGGTAGGAGTTGGTCGTCGGGGAAACCAGGGCGGCGAGGGAGTGGGCATGCTTCAAGAGGCCACCGATGTAGTACTTGGCCGTCTGGCTGATGAGGGCGTAGCCCTTGGGGTCAAAGAAGACATTCGTCCCCTTCTTGAACAGGCTCTGGTGCACATGCATTCCGGAGCCATTGTCCTCGAAGATGGGCTTCGGCATGAAGGTGGCCACCTTATTGTGTTTGCGGGCGACGTTCTTCACGATATACTTGTACCACATCATCCGGTCGCCCATGCGGGTCATGGTATCGAACTTCATATCGATCTCGCACTGCCCGGCGGTGGCCACTTCGTGGTGGTGTACCTCTATCGGGATGCCCGTCCTGATCATGGTGAGGATGATCTCCGAGCGGAGGTCGTTGAGAGAGTCATGAGGCGGCACCGGGAAGTAGCCCTCCTTGTACCTGGGCTTGTAGCCGAGGTTGGGCTTCTCATCCCGCCCGGTGTTCCAGTCGCCTTCTATGGAGTCGATGAAGTAGTAGCCGCAGTGCTGGTTCTGTTCGAAGCGCACGTCGTCAAAGATGAAGAACTCCATCTCCGGGCCCCAGTAGCTGGTGTCGGCTATGCCCGTGCTTTTCAGATAGGCCTCAGCCTTCCTGGCTATGAACCTGGGGTCGCGGGAGTAGGGCTTCCTGGTCATGGGGTCGTAGATATCGCAGATGATGCTCAGGGTGGGCGTCTGGCAAACCGGGTCGACCACCGCCGTGGCGGGGTCGAGCATGAGAAGCATGTCGCTCTCCTGAATCTTCTGGAAGCCACGGATGCTGCTGCCATCGAAGCCGATGCCGTCCACCCAGATGCCTTTCGTGGGATCGTCGATTTCCACCAGCTCGGACGTCGGGATAGAGAAATGCTGCCACATACCCGGCAGGTCGTTGAACTTGAGATCGATTATCTCGATGTTCTGCTTCTTGACGAAGTCCAGGATGTCCTGCGGGGTCTTCAAGCTATAGTTGGGGCCGCTGGTTACCATTCACTAAACCTCCTTTAAGGTTACTGTTTCGTGTCTACCTTGTCATCATCGGGAAAGTACCAACCATTCCTCCTTCTCAACGCGCGATGCCCCCATAAGCCCTCTCACCGTGCTGTGAGATATCCAGCCCGACCTCTTCCTCCTCCTCTTTCACCAGCAGGCCCATGACGGCTTTGACTATGCTCGCCAGCACCCAGGTGGCGCCGAAGGCAAAGACCCAGGCGACGGCCACGCCGAGGAACTGCTTGCCGAGGAGCGCCGCGTTTCCGTAGAGCAGGCCGTCGGCGCTCGCCGCGTTCACCGCGGCGCTGGCGAAGATGCCGACGGAAAGAGTCCCCAGGGTGCCTCCCATCCCGTGAACGGCCCAGACATCGAGGGACTCGTCCAGATTCCACTTCGAGCGCAAGAGCATCATGTAGTAGCCGAGTACCGCCGCCCCGATGCCTATGGGTATGCCGGCCACCGGCGGCACGAAGCCGGCTGCCGGAGTCATGGTCGCCAGTCCGGCCACCGCTCCGGTGGCAGCGCCGAGCACGCTGGGACGGCGGTGTATCCAGCTCAACACTGTCCAGGTGAAAGCACCGGTGGCTCCGGCGGTATTGGTCGCCACGAAGGCGCTGGCGGCCAGCCCGCCGGAGGTCAGAGCGCTGCCAGCGTTGAATCCAAACCAGCCGAACCAGAGCAGCCCGGCCCCCGTGACTACCATGGGGATATTGTGCGGCGGCATAGGCTGCCTGGGGAAACCCTTGCGAGCAGGGCCAGGGCGGAGACGCCGGCGCTGATATGGACCACGATGCCGCCGGCGAAGTCCTGGACGCCCAGCCTGGCCAGCCATCCTCCGCTGCCCCACACCCAGTGGGCCATCGGTGTGTACACCAAGGTGAGCCACAGGACGGATAGGACCATCAGGGCGCTGAACTTGATGCGCTCCACTACCGCGCCGGTCCAGAGGGCCACGGTGATGATTGCGAACATGCCCTGAAAGACCATGAAAGCCAGGTGCGGGGTGGTGGCGGCGTAGGTGGAGGAGGGCGACTGCCCGACCCCCATCAGTCCGACCCAGTCCAGCCCGCCTATGATGCCGCCCTTATCCGGACCGAAGCTCAGACTGTAGGCATAGAGCACCCACAGCATGCCCACCAGACCCAGCATGACGAAGCTCATCATGAGGGTGGAAAGGATGTTCTTCCGTCTCACCATGCCGCCGTAAAAGAGGGCCAGGCCCGGCGTCATCAGCATTACCAGCGCGGTGGAGATAAGCAGCCAGGCGGTATCCCCGGTGTCGATTGGCACAACCAGCCTCCGAGTTTTTGACGCCCATTGTAGAGCTTAATTGTTTCGGATTTGTTACAAACGTGTCATTCCGGCCTGCAATCGGTACTCCGGAGACGATTCCGAAGCCCGTCATTGCGAGAGCCTGCCCTGAGCTTGCCGAAGGGAGCCGGAGGCGACGAAGCAATCTCCCATTTTCTCTCTCCCCCGGAGGGAGAGAGTTAGAGAGAGGGGGATTCATCTTCCACAGCACACCCTCTCCCTATCCCTTCCCTCTCCCGTCAAGGGAGAGGGAACAGCGGCGGATTGCTTCGCGGAGTTTATCCTGAGCCTGTCGAAGGGCTCGCAATGACAGGCATGGGACGGGTGACCCAAACGAACCAGCATCTTCGGGATGCTGAGAACGGCTAGATGGCCTCGACACCTCTCTCGCGGGTGCGCACCCGCACCACTTCGGCCATGGGGTAGATGAATATCTTTCCGTCGCCGGCCTTGCCGGTGCAGGCGGTCTCGCAGATGGCATCCACCACCGACTCGCTGTCCTTGTCATCCACCACCACTTCCAGCTTCAGCTTGGGCAGCAGGTCCACCTGGTACGACCCCACCCTCCACTGCAGCCTGATGCCCTTCTGCCGACCCCGGCCGCTGACCTCGGTCACCGTCATCCCTAGAAAACCCTTCGCTTCCAGGGCGCTTTTGACGTCGTCCAGCTTCTCCTCGCGGATTATGGCTTCTATCTTCTTCATCGTGTTATACCTCCGTAGGCTCTCTCGCCGTGTTGAGAAATATCCAGTCCGACCTCTTCCTCTTCTTCTTTGACGCGCAGGCCCATGATAGCCTTGACTATCTTGGCCAGCACCCACGTGGCCCCGAAGGCGAAGGCCCAGGAGACGGCCACGGCGAGCACCTGCTTGCCGAGGAGTGCCGCGTTTCCATAGATGAGGCCATCGGCGCCCGCCGAGTTGACCGCGGCGCTGGCGAAGATGCCCGTAGCTATGGCCCCCCAGGTGCCACCCATGCCATGAACGGCCCAGACATCAAGGGACTCATCAAGTTTTGACCTGGAGCGCAGGAGCATCATGTAATAGCCGATCACCGACACGCCGATGCCTATGGGTATGGCGGCTATCGGCGGCACAAAGCCGGCTGCCGGGGTGATGGCCACCAGGCCCGCCACCGCTCCGGTGGCGGCGCCGAGGACACTGGGGCGACGGTGTATCCAGCTCAACACTATCCATGTGAAGGCAGCCGCGGCAGCGGCGATATTGGTCGCCACGAAGGCGCTGGCGGCCAGCCCTCCGGAGGTGAGGGCGCTGCCGGCGTTGAATCCGAACCAGCCGAACCAGAGGAGCGCCGCTCCCAGCACCACCATGGGGATGTTGTTCGGATGCATTGGCTGCCTGGGGAAGCCCTTCCGGGCGCCGAGCACCATAGCCAGGGCCAGGGCGGACACACCGGCATTGACATGGACTACCGTGCCGCCGGCGAAGTCCAGGGCCCCCAGCCTGGCCAGCCATCCTCCGCTGCCCCACACCCAGTGGGCCAGGGGCGCATAGACGAATGTGAGCCACAGCACGGACATGACCAGCAGGGCGCTGAATTTCATGCGCTCCACCACGGCTCCGGTCCACAGGGCCACGGTAATGACGGCGAACATGCCCTGGAAGAGCATGAAGGCGAGGTGCGGGGTGGTGGTGGCGTAGATGGAAGAGGGCGCCTGCCCCACCCCCCTGAGCCCGATCCAGTCGAGCGCACCGATGATGCCCCCCCGGTCGGGGCCGAAGCTCAGACTATAGGCGTAGAGCACCCAGAGCAGGCCCACCAGCGCCAGCATGACGAAGCTCATCATCAGGGTGGAGAGGATGTTCTTCTTCCTCACCATGCCACCGTAAAAGAGGGCCAGGCCCGGCGTCATCAGCATCACCATCGCGGTGGAGATGAGAAGCCAGGCGGTATCGCCGGCGCTGATTGACATGGGTCACCTCCTGAGTTCCTGAATGTACCCATGTTACCGCCTGAATGTTTCGAGCTTATTGCGGGGAAGTTAATTCGAGGTTAAATGGGTAGGGGCCGGCCTTATTGAGTATGAGGAAACACGGCAGTATAAGGTGGGTGAAGCGGAACGCAACCCACCAATTCGAATAGCTGACGTTGGGTTTCGTCCCGATGAAATCGGGGCGGGGATGACCTGGAACCTACAACGCGTGCCCCACCCTCGCGCCGTCGTGGATGGCGGCCCAGATATCCCGGGGCTCCTGGCAATCGCCTGCGAGGTGGACCTCGGGCACCCGATCTTTCAACCCCTGCAACAGCGTCTGCTCCGGCCTGGCCCCGGCGGCCACCACGATGGTGTCCGCCTCGATAGTCCGTTGGCGGCCCTCTTTGTCCTGAATCGCCAGGCCCTTCTCGGTTACCCCGGTACACTTCGTCGACGTCAGCATCTCCACACCGGCCTTCGCGAGCCGCCTTAAGAGCGGTTCTCTGGCAGTAGGGATCATCTTCGGCGCCATCGCCGGAAGCTCCTCTACCATGACCACCTTCTTGCCCCTGGCTACCAGGAACTCGGCGGTCTCCAGGGCGACCATTCCTCCCCCGATGACCGCCACCCGGTCGCCAACCTGCGCTTTGCCCGTAAGAACATCCCCCACGCCGGCGACATTCTTGCCCTGTATGCCCGGGATGCCCGGACGGGAAGGCGTTATACCGGCGGCCAGCACCACCGCATCGGGTTTCGTCTGTTCAATCATGCCGGTGGTGACTTCTTTCCCCAGTTGAACCCTGGCTCCCGCCTTGGTTAACTGGTTGGAGAGATAGGGCGCCAGCGCCTGGAGATTGTCCTTGTGGGGCGGTATGGTGGCCAGGTCGAGCTGTCCGCCCAACTTGTTCTTCTTCTCATACAGGGTCACTTCATGGCCTCTGAGCGCGGCCACCCTGGCGGCTTCCATCCCGGCCGGGCCGCCGCCAATCACCAGGACCCTCTTTTTCTTCGGAGCAGGCTCTATCCGGTATTCCCGCTCCCGGCTGAGCGCGGCGTTGACGGAGCACTGCGTCTCTATGCCGTGCATCGACCGCCCGCTGCACCCGCCGCACGTTATGCATGGCCTGATGTCGTCAAGCCTTCCCGAAGCTACCTTGTTGGGGATCTCCGGCTCGGCAAAGGAAGCCCTGCCCATCACCACCAGGTCGGTCTTGCCCTCCCGCAACGCCCTCTCGCCAGCCTCGGGGGTCATCCGCCCCGCAACCATCACCGGGACCTTGACCGCCTTCTTTATGCCTTCGGCGAAGTGCACATGACTGCCGGCAGGCTCGGTCATCATGGTAAAGGGCGACCCCTTTCCAAAAGCCGTTATGCTGACCGCGCAGCACCCGGCTTCTTCGAGCATCCTGGCCGTCCCCTTCGCATCCTCAAGGGTGATGCCCCCGGGCAGGCCGTACTCCTCCGCGTTTATCCTGGCCCACACGGGGAACCCCGGGCCAACCGCCTCGCGCACGGCGGCTATTATCTCAAGCAGGAATCTGGCCCTGTTCCTCGCGTCTCCTCCATACTCGTCGGTCCGCTTGTTGTAAGCCGGTGAGAGGAACTCATCGATGAGGTTGGCGGTGGCGCTGTGTATCTCAACGGCATCGAATCCGGCTCGCTTGGCCCTCCCACCAGCTTTGCCAAAGCGCCCCACGATCTCGTGTATCTCGGCGACGGCCAGCTCCCTGGGCATGTCGGTGCGAACGACCACCGGCGAGGGGGCCACCGGCTGAATCCCGGTGTCGGACTTCTGCATCCAGGCGCCAGCATGGAAGATCTGCAGCGCCGTGACGGCGCCGTGTTTGTGGGCCATCTCGGCCACCGTCCTCAGGCCGGGGATGAACTTGTCGTCGTCCACCACGAGGACCTGTCCCGAGGCCCTGCCTATGGGAGAGTCGATGACCGCGTATCCGGCCACCATCAGACCCATGCCGCCCCTGGCCCTTTCCTCCCAGTAGTCCATGAACCTGGGGGTGACATAGCCCTCGTCAGAGGCGAAGCCGGTGGACAGGGGCGCCATGACGAAGCGGTTCTTCAGCTTCAGCCCGGCAAACTCAAAAGGCTCAAACAGCTTATTGAACTCAGGATTCTGGCTCATATTCCGGCGATGCCTCCTTCATTACCTCGAAAATACCATCTCGGCCCCTCCATCCCGTATCCGTCATTGCGAGGCCATGCAGCAGCAGGCCGAAGCAATCTCACAAGCGATGCCATGAGATTGCCACGCCTCGCCTTCGGCGGGCTCGCAATGACAGGTTGCACCGAAGGACATTTTCATATTTCGTGGTGCCTGCTGCAAGCCAGAATGGCAGATTCTCACAGAAATCTCCTCTCCCTCGGTGGGAGTCCCAATGCAATCGGGAAAGGTGAAAGGGAAGGGAAATCAACCCCGGGCCTTCAGCGCCTCCTGGGCCGCTCCCCTGCCCGCGATGCGACCGAAAACCAGGGCCATAGGTAAGCCCCCGGACTCCCCGGCGTGGTACGTGCCGGTGTAGCTGGTGACCCCCGCCACGGTATAGGGTCGGCCGAAGGCCCAGTTCACCAGGGAGCCGGCGGCGTAGAGCCCCGGGATGGGGTTACTCTCCCGGTCCAGCACCTGAGCCCGGGTGTTTATCTTCAGGCCGCCCAGCGGGTGGTCGAGGCCTGTTATCAGCGGATGAATGGCGTAGAAGGGAGCAGTATCAATCCGATACGCCTGCTCCGTCTTCGGCAGAGGGAGGCCCAGAGCTTTGCCCTCCTTCACCGCGGCATTAAACTCCACGATAAACTTCTTCAGCTTCTCCGGAGACATCTTTATCTTGAGCGCCAACTCCTCGATGGTAGCGGCCTTATGTATGACCTTTTCTCTCGCGGGGTATTTCTCGTATTCCTCGGGGTGCTTGGCCCTCGCCTTCTCGTCGAAAATCAGGGCTGACTCGCTCCCCGGCTGGTGGGCGATGGCGTTGCCGATGGTATCGCTGTCAGCCGTTCCTTCATCCACAAACCTCTGGCAGTCCCGGTTGATGAAAATGCCCATGGGATAGATGTTCTCCATCGGCCGCGTGGGGTCCTGGCCGGAAACGGTGTCCGTGGGGCGGGCATGGCACACGCTGAGGTTTATCAGTTGCGCCCCTATCTCCGAGGCCATCCGGTGGCCGTCCCCGGTGTTGGTCGGGCAGCCGGTAACTACGGTCCCGTAGGTCATTACAGGCCCCGCGTACTTGAGCACCATCTCCTGGTTTCCTTCGAAGCCGCCCGTGGCCAGAACCACGGCCCCGGCCTTGAAGTCTATGACCCTGTCGCCAGCCTTTGCTCTGACTCCCGTGACCCTTCCCACCTCATCGGTCAGCAGTCTCAACACTTTGGCCCCGAGGATGACCTCGACGCCTCTCTGTACCGCAACCCCGTGCAGGAAAAAAAAGACGCCGGCCCCCTTGCCCTTTGCCCGTCCGCCGGCGTAGGGCAGCCCGACGCTTTCTCTCAGCCACTTGCTGTCCTCAATGAGGTTCTCCAGGTAGACCCTGATCAATGTCGGATCAATCCTGCCCCAGCCCTTGGCCACATGCCGGCCGAGCAGCTCCTCGACGGACGCCTCGAGGGAAGTCCTGGCCAATCCTCCCCCACCGGCCCGGCTGGTCTCGTTGCCGATGCCCTCAGGTGGGACGCTCGCTCCCGGGCCGCCCGGCGGCGCCAGCTTGTCCAGCAGGGCCACCCTGACTCCGCCCGCGGCCGCCTCAATGGCGGCCGCCAGCCCGGCCATCCCGGCGCCCACCACAACCACGTCGAACTTCTTCTCAGTAATCATGCCTTGTCCTCCTCTACTGTTGCCCTGTCAGCCAACCAGTCATTGCGAGGCCATCCTTCCCAGGAAGGAGGCCGAAGCAATCTAACACGGCTCTGGGTCATACGGGCCCGGAGATTGCTTCGCGGAGTTTATCCTGAGCCTGTCGAAGGGCTCGCAATGACGCCCTTGCGCAGGACGTGTATGCGCTACGACAGCTCTTTCAGGGCCCTTGCGGCCGTGTGAAGCGCCCCGACTCCGGCGGAGTAACTGGCCACCCTCAACACCTCGGCGATTTCCTGCTTTGTGGCCCCGGCTTCCATAGCGCTGGTGGCCAGCGATTTAGTGCCCTCGATTTTCCCGTGGGCCGCATCGAAGGCCATGGCAATGAGAAACTTGAACTTCCTGGGCAATGCCCCGTCGCTGAAGACGAGCTGCCGCGTCTGCTGGACCAGGTTGAAAAGCTGCGGGTCGAGGTTCTCGATGGGCTTCAACGGATGTTCTGGCATGGTCACCCCCTCCTCAAAATATATTGCACCCGAAAAGGGCACTAACATAGGCCTGAATTGCAGACGATGTCCCGTCCGGATTCTACCACAAGCGAAGATGATTGTGACATGCCGGCGGCTTAGATAACCGTCATCTCGACCGGGATCTTCGTCATCTGGCGTGGACCGTCACTCGTAACGTGTATGGTGTCGCCCAGCATGATGCCGGTGTTCGCGTTCCACGCCGGGTTGTGGACGTCCATGTTGGTACCGAAGACCATGTTCTCCTGGAGCTTCACGACCGGTATCTGCGCCAGGCCGTGTTCGTGCCAGATGCCGCCCTCCCCTCCGAAGACGGTGCTGGGGAACTCCGGTGAGGAAAGGCCGTGGCCGCAGATGCCGATCTCGACATAGGCCAGGCCGGCCTCCCTGACAGGAGAGCGGAAGGCCTCGATGACGTCACCGTAAACCGCCCCGGGCCGCATCTTGCTCACCCCGTGGCTGAAGGCCGTCTCGGCAACCCGGTGCATCGCCAAGAACTCCTTCGCCGGCTTGCCCAGAGAGAAGGTGTGCTCCACGGCGATAGTATACCCGCCGTAGTTGGAGTGATACTCGGTGATAATCATGTCGCCCTTCTTCAGCGGGCGGCTGGTGGCGGGGGACATCCTCCCGTGAAGCAATGGGGGCGAACCCGAGTCCAGCATAATCATGGTATCCTCGCCACCGTTGCCAACGCAGGCATGCAACATGGCGCCCCAGACCTCGCACTCCTTTACCCCGGGCCGGGCCACTTTCACGACGGCCTCGAACATGGCGTATGCCAGCACGGCGGCCTCGTCGAGCCTCTTTATCTCCTCCGCGCTCTTGATCATCCTCAGTTCGTCCAGCACCCAGGAGGCATTGACGAAGTTGGCCTCGGGCAGCCCCTTGAGCAACCGCGTATGGGCGCCATAGGGCACGATCTCCGGGTACCACCGCGCCAGCGAGCCCCCGAAGCCGATCACCCCGATTGTCCCGCGCTCCAGCCCCCGTTCCTTGATCTCGCGGATGATGTTCTCCGGAGACGGCACGGGACGGATGTCCTTAACCCAGTCCTGCATCACAGTCTGGTAGACATAGACGTGCAGGTAGCCGGAGTAGATGACGGGCTCGCCCACCCGGGGGAAGAGGCACACTCCGGTGGAGTCGGTGTGGGTGAGGTAGCGCATGTTGGCCGATGACATGTTATAGGTGGCGTTGCTGCTCCAGATAAGAAGGCAGTCTATCTGGCCGGCGGCCATCTTCTCTCGGAGCCGCCCCCACCTCCGGTCCCTCTCCTCCAGGGAGAACCGGGGCAGGTTTCTGCCGATGGGGGGCAGGTTCTTTTCCATCATCCGCACCTCCTATTATTTGTCATTGCGAGCGAAGGCGGTGAGTCCTACTCTAGCAAAGCGTACATTCGATTGTCAAAGGAGAGAGAAATCAAGGGCATGAGAGGTCGTTCAAGCCAATTTGACACCGTCCCTGCGAAATGTTAACTTCTAACGTCACAAACCCAGTACCTGAAAGGAGACCTGCATGAGAGTCGGGCTTATCGGAATGGGACAAGCTGGAGGGAGAATAGCCGACCTGTTCACTAACTTCAGCAAACATACGGTGTACGGCAAGGTTATCCCCTTTTCTCTGGCGATTAACGCTGCCAGGAGCGACTTGATCGGCTTGAGCACCATTCCCCACGAGGAGAGAATCCTGATCGGCCAGACTGAAGTTAGAGGACACGGCGTGGGCATGTCCCGCGCCACAGGGGCCGTGGTGGCCAAGAGCGGGCTTAATACCATGCTCGATGCCATAAACCGACGGCTGAGGGAGTACGTTGACGCCTTCATGGTGATTGTGGGAACGGGCGGCGGCACCGGCTCCGGCGGGGCGCCCACCCTGGTCAAGGAGCTCAAAGCCAACTTCCGCGAGCCTGTCTACGTGCTGGCCGTGCTGCCCAGCGACGAGGAAGGCGCCCTGATGGCCGCCAACTCCGTCGACTGCATCAGCGAGTTGCGGGAACATGCCGACGGCATCCTTGTCTTCGACAACAACATATGGAAGAGGCAAGCCGCCTCGATGGAGGACGCCTACTACAATATGAACTCGTGGTTGCTGCGCCCCGTGTTCAGCCTGCTGGGAGCGGGAGAGGCCAAGAAAGACAAGGTGGGAGTCAAGGTCGTCGATGCCGGCGACATCATGGCTTCCTGGCAGGGCCTCTCCGTCCTCGGCTACTCTTTCTCGAAAGCGAAGGACTTTAGCGATAAGGTGCGCGCCATTTTTCATCAACGGGACTCCATCGACATGCTGGACCCTACAGTGAACCTGTACACTGTAGCTGCGAAAGCACTGTCCGCCGGCGCTCTGTCCGCCCGCTGCATACCCAAAGAGGCCCAGAAGGGCCTGCTCCTCTTTGTCGGTCCAAGGTCGGAGATAAACATCGAGGGCTTCACCAGGGCAAGGCAGATGCTCGAAGAGGCCATCGGCCGCCACGAAGTCAGAGGCGGCGACTTCCCCATTGACCGGCTCGGCGATTTGCGAGCCATAGTGCTGCTCTCCGGCTTCAGTGACCTACCCCGGTTGAGGGAGTTCCGCGAGAGGGTAGCCCAGGCCAAGGTCGAGGACAACAAGCAAGCCGAGCAATCCCAGTAGCGGCTCGCATGAGCAATGACCCTGCTTTACCTCAAGAGATGCCCCCCGCCTTCGAACCGGCCAGAGTAGAGGACAGATGGTACCGGTTCTGGCTCGCCCAGGGCCTTTTCGCTCCCCGCCCCAATCAATCCAAGAAGCCGTTCACCATCACCATGCCGCCGCCCAACGTCACCGGCGAGCTCCACCTGGGCCACGCCCTCACCGCCACCATCGAGGATATCATGACCCGCTGGCACCGCATGCAGGGGGAGCCCACCCTCTGGTTGCCCGGAGTGGACCATGCGGGCATCGCCACCCAGGTGGTGGTAGAAAGGCTGCTGGCCAAAGAAGGGCTGACCCGTCAACAGATAGGGCGTGAGCAGTTCGAACAGCGGGTGTGGAAATGGGTGGGAGAAACCCGTAGCACCATCGCCAAACAGCACCAGGAACTGGGCGCCTCGTGCGACTGGGAGCGAGAGCGGTTCACCCTGGATGACGGGCCCTCGCGGGCGGTGCGCACCGCCTTCAAACGCCTCTACGACAAGGGGCTTATCTACCGTGGAGAGCGCATTATCAACTGGTGCCCGCGCTGCCAGACCGCCCTCTCAGACCTGGAGGCCGAGCACCGCGAGGTACAGGGACACCTCTGGTACGTGCGCTACCGCAGGGCGACTCCTTCCCCGGGAGGGAAAGACGGCTTCATCGTGGTAGCCACCACCCGACCCGAGACCATCCTGGGCGATACCGCTGTGGCGGTCAATCCCGACGACCCACGCTACAGGGACATCGTAGGGCAGAAGGTCATCCTTCCCGCCGTCGGACGGGAGGTGCCCATCGTGGCCGATAGCGCCGTAGACCCATCCTTCGGGACGGGCGCCGTCAAGGTCACCCCTGCCCACGACCCGGTGGACTTCGAGATAGCCGGGCGGCATGGCCTGCCCTCCATCGTCATCCTCAATCCCGACGGCTCTATGAACGAGAACGCCGGCCAGTATCGGGGACTGGACCGCTTCAAATGCCGCGAGGCGCTGGTGGCCGATCTGGAGAGGGATGGACTCCTTGTCAAGATTGAGCCTCACGTCCACGCGGTGGGGCACTGCCTGCGCTGCCTGACTGTTCTGGAGCCGCTGGCCAGCCGGCAATGGTTCATACGGACGAAGCCACTGGCCGAGCCGGCTATCAGGGCTGTGCGGGAAGGCAGAATCAAGATTATCCCTGAGCACTTCGAGAAGGTCTATTTCCACTGGATGGAGAACATCCAGGACTGGTGCATCAGCCGGCAACTCTGGTGGGGCCACCGCATACCCGTCTGGTATTGCCGGGACTGCCAGGCGGAGACGTCCGCCCTGGAGGAGCCGAAGGAGTGCCCGCGATGCCATTCAAAGGCGCTGGTCCAGGATGCCGATGTGCTGGACACCTGGTTCAGCTCGGCTCTCTGGCCCCATTCCACCCTGGGCTGGCCGGAGGAGACCGGAGACTTCCGCACCTTCTACCCCACCTCGGTGATGGAGACCGGCTACGACATCCTCTTCTTCTGGGTGGCGCGCATGATAATGATGGGGCTGGAGGACACGGGGGAAGTCCCCTTCCGCACGGTCTACCTGCACGGAATGGTGCGGGACGAAAAAGGGGAGAAGATGAGCAAGATGCGGGGCAATGTGTTGAGCCCCCTCGCCCTCATCGAGCAGTACGGCGCCGATGCCCTGCGCTTCTCCCTGGCCACCGGCAGCTCTCCCGGCAACGACATGAAGCTCAGCCAGACGAAGCTGGAGGCGGGGCGCAACTTCGCCAACAAGCTCTGGAACGCGGCGCGCTTCATCATCCGAAACCTCCCCACTTCCGACGCGGAGGTAATCCCTTACTCCTTATCCCTTAATCCCTCTCCCTTGGAAGATCGCTGGCTCCTGAGCCGCCTCAACCGGCTGATAGGCAGCGTGGACCAACTTATGACAGACTTTCAGTTCGGCGAGGCCGGCCGGCAGATTCATGCCTTCGCCTGGGGTGAGTTCTGCGACTGGTATGTGGAGATCGTCAAAGTACGCCTGAGGAAGGGCGCAGCGTCAGGGCCATCCCCCATCCCGGTCCTCCTTCACACCCTGGACACCATTGTGAGACTGCTGCACCCGTTCATGCCCTTCGTGACCGAGGAGCTCTGGCAGCGCCTGCCCCCCGCGATGAGACCGACTGACTCTATTATGATTGCCCCCTATCCCCGGCCCGATGACCCAGGCAGATCCGGGGTTGACCCCGAGGCGGAGCGGGTGATGGAGACCGCCATGGAGGTGGTCCGCTCCATCCGCAATGCGCGGGCTGAATATAAGGTGGACGCCGCCAAGTGGGTGCCCGCCCACGTTTACGCGCCTGACCTGAAGACGGCCCTCGGCCCTCTCGCCTCTTCCATAGAAATACTGGCCAGGGTCAGACCCCTCGACCTGTTGGACACCCGGCGCGCCGGGACGGACGGGGACAAAAACGTGGTGCTGGTGCTGAAGGAGGCCGATGTGGTATTGCCGCTGGCGGAGATGGTGGACCTGGACGTGGAGAGAAAACGCC
>JAENJB010000221.1:2531-3929 GCA_016844565.1 Dehalococcoidia bacterium | reverse complement strand
GGCGGCTCGGCGAAGCCCACACCGATGCCGTGGACGATGAGCATCCGCTGCATGTGGCCGTAGAAGGGGCTTTCGCGGTAGGCCGGCTCTATCGCCTCCTGGAGCTCCTTCGCCGTCACGCCCGGCTTCATCGCGTGGATAAGCCGCCAGTGGAGGTCGTAGACGGTCTGGTAGATTTGCCTCTGCTGTGGGTTGGGGGTGCCGCAGATCACCGTTCGGGTGGCCTCGGAGAACATGCCGTTCCAGCAAGCCCCCAGGTCCATGAACACCAGGTCCCCCTGCTGTATCATCCGGTCGCCGGCGAAACGCTGCATGGGGGCAGTGTTCGGCCCCGAGCAGACGACCAGGTTGCACTGGGGAATCTCCGCGCCGTAGGTGTAGAAGGTGTGCATCACGTCGGCCAGCACCTCGCACTCCCGGCGGCCGGCCCTGACCGCCTTGAGGGCCGTCTCGAAGCCGATAGCTACCAGATCCGAGTTCTGCCGCATCACCTCCACCTCCTCGGGGCTCTTCACCGCCCGGGCCTGCTTCATGCATACGTCGCCGTCAACCAGCTTGATTCCCGGCATCACCTCTGAAAAGACCTCTACCAGGGGCACCTTCACAAGGTCCACGCCCAGACGGCCCCGCCGCAGCCCCAGAAGCTCCATCCCCTCACGCAGCGTCTTCAGCGCGGAGGCTGCGTTGGGGGCGTCGATGATCCCCGGAAATGGGCGCACGTGGTCGGGGTTCATCCAGTACATGGTGGAGCGGCGGTGGGGTGTATCGTCCTGGAAGGGCCAGCAGATGACCTCCTGGGAGGTGCGGGTGATGAGGGCGGCGGACATTAGGTCGAAGTTGGGAGTCCACAGGGGCCTCAGGCCGGCTATGTAGCGGACGTTGGCGAACTCGAAGGCCAGGATGCCATCCAGGTCGTGCTGCTCCATCTGGTCGCGGAGGCGCGCCTGCCGCTTGCTCCGCAGGGCATCGAAGTCTATGCGCCGCGTCCAGTCGGTGGCGAAGTACATCGGGTCTCCCTTCTCCGGGCGCTGTGCCCGGGGCATTACCGGAACTGGGGCAAGATGTGGGTGGCGTACAGCTCCAGGGTCTCGAACTGCTCGTCCAGGTCCAGGGGGAGACCGTAGAGCTGGAAGTAGCGACAGCCGGCCTCAACGTAGCGGTTCAGGTGTTCCGCCACCTCGCCAGGGTCACCGACCACCACCACTCCCTTGCGCTGCAGATCATCCAGAGGGATGTCTTTCCAGTCCGACCGCTGGTGGACCACAGCGGCCTTTTCGAGGGCCTTCTGGTGGGTGGCCCCAATGGCGGTGTAGAAGGTCAGGCCGGCTGTGATGGCGCTGGGGTCCCGGCCAAACTCCTCGCGGGCCAGGGTCCGGATATCCTCCAGTCCCTCCCGGT
>JAENJB010000221.1:0-2519 GCA_016844565.1 Dehalococcoidia bacterium | reverse complement strand
ACCCAACTGGGCCACGGCGCGCCGGATGCTGGCCCCGGAGCCGCCGAACCAGATGGGGGGGTGGGGTTTCTGCACTGGCTTGGGCCACAGGGGAGCGTTCTGGAGGCGGAGGTGTTTGCCTTCGAAGGAGACCCAATCATCCTCGGTCCAGAGCCTCTTCAATACCTGGACCCCCTCCATCATAAGCCCGTACCGCTGAGAGAAGCGCGTGTCATAGGGGAGACCGAAGCTCGCGTGCTCGTTCTGTCCCCAGCCGGTGCCGCATCCCAGGACGAGGCGACCGTTGGAGATGATGTCTATCTGGGCCCCCATCTTGGCGATGATGGAGGGGTGGCGCATGGAGAAGGGGGTGACCAGGGGCCCGATGATGACCTTCGACGTCACGGCGGCCAGGGCTGCCAGGGTGGTGAAGCATTCGCCCTGGTAGGGCCGCTTCGGGTCCACCGCCAGGGAGAGCATCCGGTCGGGGGCGAGGAACATGTGGTCCACTGCGTGGATGCCTGCGAACCCCACCTCCTCGGCCCGCTGGGCCACCCGCACAAAGAGGGAGAAGGGTGTATCCTGGCGCTGGCCGTAGACGGCGGGGCCGGTAGCGAACTGGACTTTATTAGGGTCGGTGAGAGCCATCGGCATCGTCCTGTCAACGGATTGCTGCAATATATCACAGGCCTTTGTCGTCCGCAAACCTTCCCACACCCCGGCGTGAGATCAGTTGCCGCCGCTGGCGGTGAGCTCCGACTGAAGGTCGAGAGTCTCGACAAAGTCGGACTTGTAGGATCATGTGAGCGGAATAAGAATCCCAATGTAGGATGAGGAGGTATACTTTGCTGTACGAGCTTCGCGTCTATGATGTGATACCAGGCAAGCTTCAGGCATTGAACGACCGTTTTGCCAACATCACCACGGGCTTTTTCAAAAAGCACGGGATCACTGTGGTAGGCTTCTGGACCGACGAGGTTGGCGCAAGCAACCGCCTTACCTATATGCTCGCATTCAAAGACCTGGCTCATCGGGAGCAGGCGTGGGGTGCTTTCCAGAAAGACCCGGACTGGGCGCGGGCTAGAGTCGAGACGGAGCGTGATGGCCCCATGGTGGCGCGCGTGCACAATACGTTGATGCGGCCCACCGGCTATTCTCCCATGCAGTAGCGGCCGGGCCAGGCCGGCTTCAGACAGGAGGCCATCATAATGGGAGATACCGTCCTCTATCAGGTCCAGGACCGAATCGCCACCATCACCTTGAACCGTCCGGAGGCGCTGAACGCCATCAACAGGCAGCTCCGTGCCGAACTGGATGAGACCCTCCGGCACTTCGATCAGGACGCCGAGGCATGGGTTGGCATCATCACCGGCGCCGGGCGCGCCTTCTGCGCAGGCCGTGACCTGAAGGAAAGGACAGAGGACAACGCTGCCGGCCGCCGTGCCCGCGGCATCGACTCCATGAGCGCCGGCAGCCTGTATATGTGGTCTATTCCTGGCAAACCGCTCATAGCTGCCATCAACGGGTACGCCATGGCGGGGGGCTGGGCCATCGCCCAGACGTGCGACCTGCGTCTTGCCTCCGAAGACGCCAGGCTGGGCATCACCGAACCCAGGGTCGGCCTGCGGAACCGGCGGTCATGGAGCTGGTGTTGACATCGGAGGCCGTTTCTGCCAGACGCGCGCTGGAGATGGGGTTCCTCAACAGGGTGGTGCCGGCAGATCAGCTTATGCAGGCGGCCATGGCCATGGCGCAAACCGTCCTCAAGAATGCTCCCCTCTCCATTCGCGCCTTCAAGGAGCTGGTAGTCCGTTGCCGGGGTGTGTCGGAGCTAGAGGCGGTGGCGGCTACTAAGGAGGTATACGACCGTCTGCTGTTGAGCCAGGACTCCCAAGAGGGGCCATTGGCCTTTGCGGAAAAGCGTCCTCCACGGTGGCAGTCGGCGTAGCCTAGGCGTCTAAAGAGACATTCTTGCTTGATGTCGCATTCATCTCATTTTCTTCGACAGGCTCAGGATGAGCACATCCCCATGTCATTCTGAGGGCACAGCCCGAAGAATCTGGGGAGGGGGAACCCCCACCGCCGCCAGATTCTTCGCCTTCGGCTCAGAATGACATGTGCAACCCAGCGTATTGCCCATGCCGTGCAATGTCTTTGTCTTTGAGGCAAACTTCGGGAGGTCATTCAGATCGGCAGCGAGGTGAGAATGCCATGCAAGCATACTCTGTGTTAGGCAAAAGCGTGCCACGGAACGATGGCCTGGACAAGGTTACAGGCAAGACGGTTTACAGCGCCGACGTGCATCTTCCAGGGATGCTTCACGGTAAGATTCTAAGAAGCCCGTACGCCCATGCCCGCATCCTGCGCATAGACACCAGCAAAGCCCAGGCACTGGATGGGGTCAGAGCCGTTGTCACAAGCCAGGACGTCCCGATCCAGGCAGGCCCGAAGCGCCCTTCCAACACAAGGCACGTGGTTTTTGCCCAGGACAAGGCCCTTTTCTTTGGCCAGCCCGTGGCCGCCGTGGCGGCAACCACCCC
>JAENJB010000023.1 GCA_016844565.1 Dehalococcoidia bacterium | reverse complement strand
CGATATGCTTACAGAAGATAACCGGCGGCGGAGGCCCCGGCGTGCTGCTCAACGTAAACGGAGATGCTGTGGCCGGGCAGTTGGCGCTGTCCCTGAGGGCATCGAGGCTGGTTTTCCTTACCGACGTGGCAGGCATTTGCGATGCTTCGGGTGAGGTGATTCCTTACCTGTCGCCAGAGGAAGCGAAAGGGCTGATATCGTCGGGGGTCGTCTCCGGGGGAATGATTCCGAAAGTTGAGGCATGTATCCTGGCGCTGGAGAAGGTACAGGCGGCGCGCATCATAGATGGCCGCACGCCACATGCGCTTCTAAGGGAGATGGAAGATGGCGAAGGCGGTACTACTATCGGGAGGACAAGGTGAGTCAGTGGCCTGAATACGCTGAGAAGTACCTGATGAACACTGTCAAGCGTCTGCCGCTGACCATTGTGCGGGGTGAGGGGATGCGAGTCTGGGACGACGCGGGACGGGAATATCTGGACTTCGTAGGTGGCTGGGCAGTGAACAGCCTTGGGCACTGCCATCCCGCTGTGGTCGAGGCGCTGAGGGAGCAAGGCCGTCTCCTGATTCAGGCCTCCAACCAGTTCTACACCATACCCCAGCTGCAGCTGGCCGAGCTTCTGGTACAGGTAAGCTGCCTGGACAAGGTCTTCTTCTGCAACAGCGGCGCCGAGGCCGGGGAGGGGGCGGTGAAGCTGGCCCGCCGCTACGGCAAGCTCCATTTGAATGGGGCATACGAGGTCATTACAACGACCAACTCTTTTCATGGCCGCACTCTGGCCATGGTGGCGGCCAGCGGACAGAAGAAGTTCCAGGAGCCTTACACTCCCTTGCCGGCCGGATTTATCAATGTGGAGTACGACAGTATCGAGGCCATCAAGAAGGCCACTTCTCCCTCAGTCTGCGCGGTGATGCTGGAGCCTATCCAGGGCGAGGGAGGGGTCAACATTCCGTCAGACAGCTACTTCAGAGAGGTGCGGGCGTGGTGTAGCGAAAAGGGCTTGCTTCTCATACTCGACGAGGTGCAGACCGGGATAGGCCGCACCGGCACCCTCTTCGGCTACGAGCAATACGGCGTGGAACCGGATATAATGACCCTGGCTAAGGGGTTGGGCAGCGGTGTTCCCATTGGGGCTATCATGGCCAAGAACAGGGCTGCCGTCTTCTCGCCGGGCGAGCACGGCTCAACTTTCGGCGGTAATCCGCTGGCCTGCGCCGTGGCCTATGCGGTGGTGAAATTCGCCCTGGAGAACAACCTGGCGGCCAATGCCCGGCGGATAGGGGACCATTTCATGAGAGGGTTGACAGGGTTGAAGCAGAAGTTCCCTCTCATCCGCGAGGTGAGGGGAAGGGGGCTGTTGATTGCCGTGGAGTTCAAGAAGGAGAGCGCCTCGGAGGTGGTCCTGAAGTGCCTGGAAAACGGCCTGTTGGTCAACCAGGTGAAGCCCAATGCCATTCGCTTCGTTCCGCCGTTGATTGTGTCGGAGGGTGATGTGGACCAGGCGCTGGATGTCCTGGGTAAGGTAATGGCGCAAGTGTCCTGAGGAGAATAAAGTGGCCCAGAAGCAGAAGGTAGTCCTCGCCTATAGCGGTGGTCTGGACACCTCGGCGGCTATAAGATGGATTGCCGAGAAATACCAGATGGATGTTATCGCTCTCACCATTGACGTCGGTAACGAGCGGAATCTGGCGCAGGTCCGCCAGAAGGCCCTCAAGATAGGGGCGGTGAAGGCGGTGGTGGTGGATGCCAAGGAGCTTTTCGTCAGCCTCTTCGTGTTCCCCGCCCTTCAGGCGAACGCGATTTACCAGGGGCAGTATCCTCTAGCGACCGCTCTGTCGCGTCCCCTGATTGCCAAGCTTCTGGTTGACCTGGCTAAGGAGGAGGGTGCGACGGCGGTAGCTCATGGCTGTACGGGGAAGGGGAACGACCAGGTGAGGTTTGATGTTGGCGTGGCGGCCCTGGCACCGGAACTGAAGATACTTGCTCCGGCCCGGGAGTGGGGGATGAGCCGCGAGCAGACCATCGCCTATGCCAGAGAGCGGGGCATCCCCATTCCGGTGACCGTGGAGAAGCCGTTCTCCACGGACGAGAACCTGTGGGGCCGGAGTATCGAATGTGGGGTGCTGGAGGACCCGTGGAACGAGCCGCCTGAAGAGGCCTTTGCCTGGACGAAGTCGGCTGGTGATGCGCCGGAGGTGCCGGCTTATGTTGAGATTGCCTTCGAGAAAGGGATACCGGTCAGCCTGGATGGCAGGGAGCTGAACGGTGTGACGATGCTTCGCTCCTTGAATGATCTGGGTGGCGAGCATGGAGTGGGGCGCATCGACCACGTCGAGGACCGGCTGGTGGGCATCAAGTCCCGCGAGGTCTACGAAGCGCCGGCGGCTACCATCTTGCTGAAGGCGCATCAGGCTCTGGAGGGGCTCACCCTGTCGAAGCTACAGCTGCGCTTCAAGGAGCGGGTGGCTTCCGAATATGCCGAGCTCATCTACAATGGACTCTGGTTCACGTCCCTGCATCAGGACCTGGCGGCCTACGTGCAGAGCTCGCAGCGGCATGTCTCCGGTGTGGTGCGGGTGAAGCTGCTCAAGGGGAACTGCATTGTGGTCGGGCGCCAGTCGCCTCGCTCCCTGTACAGCTACGGACTGGCCACCTACGACAAGGGCGATGTTTTCGACCACAAGGCAGCGGAGGGCTTCATCAACATCTGGGGCCTTCCGGTGCGTGTTCAGGCCAAGGTGCAGCTGTTACTGCAGCCCGAAGGGCCCCTGGGCATAGCGGCGCCTTTGGAAGAAAAGCGGAAGAAGGCTGCGGGACGGAAATCCCGCAGTTCGAAGTAGCATGAAGTTCTCCCGGGCCCGTCTGGCAAAGGAGCTGGCCGAGAAGGCGCAGGCTTATACGGCCTCCGTGGCCTTCGACCGGCGTCTATACCGGCATGACATCGCCGGCAGCATCGCCCATGCGAAGATGCTGGGGCAGCAGGGCATCATTAGCCCGAAGGAAGCGGAGCTCATCGTCATGGGACTCGTGTCCATACGGGAGGAGATAGAGTCCGGGCAGTTCCAGTTCAAGCCGGAGATGGAAGATGTGCATCTCAATATCGAGGCCCGGCTGATTGAGAAGATTGGCGCTGTGGGCGGGAAGCTGCACACCGCGCGCTCACGAAACGACCAGGTGGCCCTGGATATGAGGCTCTTTGTCAGAGACAGCATCCAGGAGGCCATCGCCGGGCTGAAGGAGTTTCAGCGAGTCCTTCTTGACGTGGCCGAGGCCAACAAGCAGACCGTATTCCCCGGTTACACACATTTACAGCTAGCGCAGCCCGTCGTGCTGGCCCACCATCTGCTGGCCTATTTTGAGATGTTCGAAAGGGACGTCGAGCGGTTCCGCGACTGTCTGGCGAGGTCTGATGTTCTGCCTCTGGGAAGTGGGGCGTTGGCGGGCGTGCCCTATCCGGTGGACCGCGAGTTCGTGGCCAAAGAGCTGGGTTTCGCCCGGGTCAGCCGGAACAGCATCGATGCGGTATCCGACCGGGACTTCGTTCTTGAATACGAGGCCGCGGCCAGCATTGCCATGATGCACCTGTCCCGCCTGTCGGAGGAAATTGTCCTGTGGTCGTCATCAGAGTTCGGTTTCGTGGAGATGGATGAGGCCTATGCCACCGGAAGCAGCATCATGCCTCAGAAGAAGAACCCCGACGTGGCGGAACTGGCCAGGGGCAAGACTGGTCGGGTGTACGGGCATCTGATGGGACTGCTGACGACTATGAAGGGGCTGCCTCTGTCCTACAATCGCGACTTGCAGGAGGACAAGGAAGGTCTCTTCGATACGGTGGATACTCTTCTAGCAAGCCTGGGGGTGTGTGCCGGGATGGTCGGCAGTCTGAAGGTCAATGCCGTACGCACCAGGGAGGCGGCTGGTAAGGGATACATCCTGGCGACCGACCTCGCCGACTATCTGGTGAGGCAAGGCGTTCCTTTCCGCACGGCCCATGAGGTGGTGGGCAAGCTGGTGAGCTACGCCGCAGAAAAGGGGAAAGCTCTGTCCGAGCTTACTTCAGGTGAATACCGGTCTTTCTCGCCGCTCTTCGGAGATGAGGTGAAGAGTATTTCTCTGGAGTCGTCGGTTGCTTCGCGCAATGTAACGGGTGGGACGTCTCCCGGCCAGGTGGAGCGAGCGCTGGCGCGGTCCCGTGAAATCCTCGGGAAGTCCCGATGAAATCGGGACTATGACTGGACGAGGGCTTGGGTGCGCAGGCAACGAGTGCAAAGCTTCAAGCGCATTTTCCGTCCATCCACGAGCATCCTGGCATGGTGGATATTAGGTATCCACTTCCGCTTGGTGTGCCGTTTTGAGTGGCTCACGTTGTTTCCGGTAACCGAGATCTTACCGCATGCGTCGCATTTCATCGTTAACCCAATCCTGGATCGAAATCACTGGAAATCCCGTTGACTGGCGAATTAGCTTAGTGTAAAGTTTACGAATCATAGCACAGTTCTGTGGCTCAAGCAAGGAGCGGTCGTTCAGCAACCGGAGTTGTAGAGGGGTGGAGTTGAGAGGTCAATGAAGGAGTTCCAAAGAGAGAGATGAAAGCGCTTACGTCCTGGGATGGTGAGTTGATGAGGCATATGTTCGCCGCCGGCACCGCATGGTTGCAGAAGAGCGCTGGCGAAATCGATGCGCTTAACGTCTTCCCGGTTCCCGATGGGGACACAGGTACAAACATGTTGTTGACCATGCGAGCTGCGATGGATGAGGCCTACAGGGTGGGAGACGGTGCTGGTGAGGTGGTGCAGGCTATGGCTTCTGGGGCTTTGCTGGGGGCCCGGGGGAACAGCGGTGTAATCCTCTCACAGTTCTTTGGCGGCCTGTCTTCGTCCCTTAGCGGAAAGAAGTCCATCGCGGTCGAGGACCTGGCCCGGGCTCTTCAGGTGGCTTCCGTCAAAGCGTACAAGGGTGTGAACCGTCCGGTGGAGGGGACGCTCTTGACGGTGATTCGCGATGTCGCTGAAGGCGCAAGGGGCGCCGTTGAGATAAGTGATGACCTGATAACGGTGATGGGTTTTGTGGTGCGGGCGGCGAAGGATTCGGTGGCGCGTACTCCGGCGCTTCTGGCCGTGTTGCGTGAGGCCGGAGTTGTGGACGCGGGTGGACAGGGCCTCTACGTGTTGCTCGACGGTGCTCTCGCCCATCTGAAGGGGGAAGGAGAGGAGCTACAGTACCGGCGCCCGATGCTCGCCACCAGCGGATTGCCTCATGCCACACGGTTGCCTCCGATGGCGGCCGAGGAGGCACATACCTGGGGGTACTGCACTGAACTGCTGCTTCGCGGAGAGAAGCTCGACACTGTCAGGCTGAGGAGAAGGTTGCAGCGGAGAGGTGATTCGCTCATGGTCGTAGGGGATGATTCCCTGGTGAGGGTGCACATTCATACCTTCGACCCTGGAGGTGTCATCCATGTGGCCACTTCCGTCGGTGTTCTCCACCAGGTGAAGGTGGAGAACATAGATGACCAGCACAAGGATTTTATCCAGATGCAGAAGGTCAAAGCGCCTCCGGTCAATATCGCCACCGTGGTGGTGGTGTCCGGAGATGGCCTGGCCGAGGTCTTCAAGAGCCTGGGGGCCACGGCTGTAGTCTCCGGCGGACGGACCATGAATCCAAGTACCAAAGAGCTGCTCCATGCTGTCGAATCTGTGGTTGCGGACAGCGTTATCCTTTTGCCGAACAACAAGAATGTTGTTCCTGCCGCCAAGCAGGTGCCTGCGCTGGCCAAGAAGAAGGTAGCTTTAGTGTGCTCCGAGAGCATACCGCAGGGGGTGGCAGCCTTGCTGGCTCTGGATTACGGAGCTAGTCTGAAGACCAACGTGGAAGCTATGGAGAAGGCGTGTTCAGCCGTGAGGACGGTCGAGATCACCCGGGCGGCACGGCCGGCGAGGCTGAACGGGGGTCGCGTGAAGAGGAGGCAGCCAATAGGTTTTCTCGATGGCAAGCTGGTGGCTGCCGGCGACGATATGAAGCTGCTGGTGGAGGAGGTCGTGGGCAAGGCACTGCAGGACGGCAGCGAGGTCATCACTATCTACTATGGTGCGGATACCGAGGGCTCGGAGGCCGAGGGGATAGCGGAGGTCTTGCGTTCGAGGTACCCCGGGGTGGAGGTAGAGGTGGTCTGCGGCGCACAGCCGCATTACAACTACCTGATTTCTGTCGAGTGATGAATGTATACGAACGTCTCTCCTTGCCCTATGTCCTTGAAAACGAGAGAGAAGACTTCCCGTGATTGCTTCGCTTCGCTCGCAATGACATAAGGTAGGGACTTCGTCCCCCGGGGCGCCCTGGTAGTGGATGGTGTCCTGAAAGGTATTGATATGGTAGTGAAGATAGTTACCGATTCGACGGCGGACCTGCCTGCTGAGGTGGTCCGCTCGCTGGATATCGTCGTGGTACCCCTGTACGTGCGTTTCGGTGAGGAGTTGTTCCGCGATGGTGTGGACCTGGAAGTGGAGGACTTCTATCGCCGTTTGACCAGGAGTGCGCTGTTCCCTGCCACCACCGCCCCCTCGCCGGGCGATTTTTACGGAGTATACAGCAGGCTCGCGCTCGAAACTAACGAAATCCTGTCTATTCATATCTCTGCCAAACTCAGCGGCACGTACAACTCGGCGCTGCTCGGGAAAGAGCGCCTTCAAAGCAAGTGTAACGTGGCTATAGTCGATTCATTGTCCACCTCGCTGGGGCTTGGCCTTCAGGTAGTGGCAGCAGCTAAGGCGGCGAAAGCCGGCGCCAGCCTGGACGAGCTATCGCAGATGGTCGCCAGGTCTATCCCGAAGGCTCATCTGTTCGGGCTGCTGGACACCCTGGAGTACCTCCACCGTGGCGGACGTATCGGGAAGGCGCAGGCTTTTCTGGGGACATTGCTCAATGTTAAGCCTCTCCTCGAGGTCAAGGAAGGAGAGGTGTATCCCCTGGCGCGTATGCGCAATCGTACGAGGGGACTGAACACCATTTGCGACCTGGTGAAGAAGTATCCCAGGGTTGATGAGCTGGCCGTGGTGTACAGCACTGATGGGGAGGATGTGGAGAAGCTCGTTGAGATGCTGGCTCCCGTCTTCCCGAAAGAGAAGATGTACCGGGCACGGTTCGGGCCGGTACTGGGCAGCCACATTGGGCCGCGGGCAGTCGGGGTTGCCTTGCTGGAAAGCCAGTGAATGGTTCAAATGGCAGTTGTCTTGTCGGACAAGGTAACTCTACTGCGGAAGATTCTTGAGGTAGAGCACAAGAACGGTTATTCTGACCAGGCAGTAATCGGTGGACTCGATGTGTTTCTTCACCGGTGGGCGGGTTCTCTTCGGGAAGGCATCAAGGATCCGGTACTCCTGCGCAAGTTCAATGAACTGGGTGTGGCGACGTCTGGCTACGCTTCCCTGAGCAAGGAACAGCGGCGGGATTGGGTGGGGGAGATGCGTGAATGGCTGGATGGCGCTGGTGGGTCATCTGGAAAGGACGTTACCGTGTCAGCTCCCGTGCGCAGGGCGGTAGCTCCAAAGAGTAAGCCTCAGGTCGCCGACACTGCGCCGGGTCTGGATTCGTCTATCATCAATGTCAGCGGCATCAGCGGAGCCTCGGTGGCGCGATTCTCGCGACTGGGAGTGAAGACCATAAGAGACCTGTTGTACTTCTTTCCGCGGCGCCATCTGGACTACAGCCAGCGCAAGACCATCGCCGAGCTGGCGCCGGGCGTAGAGCAGACCCTTGTCGCTACCGTCTGGGAGGCCCGTAAAGTGAGATTGGGTAAGGGATGGGGCGCCGAGGCGACTGTGGGGGATGAGACGGGCAACATGCGCGCCGTCTGGTTCAACCAGCCTTATCTGGCCAGGAGGATGCCGGTCAACGGGCACGTGATCTTCAGCGGCAGGGTTGACATGTACAAGGGGGGGAAGGTCTTCCAGTCTCCCGAGTGGGAGCTTATGGAAGGGGGTGACCTTGTACACACCGGTCGTCTGGTGCCTGTTTATCCGCTGACACAGGGACTATGGTCGCGGCCGGTGCGGAAGCTCGTGAAGGAAGTGGTGGACCGCTGGGTGGTGCGGGTGAGAGATTTCCTGCCGGAAGAGACGAGAAAGCGGTGTAATTTGCTCGTACTGCCTCAGGCCATCAGTCAGGCCCATTATCCCGACAGCCAGGAAAGGAAGGACGAGGCCCGGCAGCGTCTGGCTTTTGATGAGCTTCTCCTCCTACAGTTGGGAGTAGTGGCGAGGAAACGGGAGTGGCAGAGCATCGCCGGCCTTGCCTTTCAGGTGGAGTGTCCGGAGGTAGGCCGATTTCTATCTTGCTTGCCCTTCGAGCTGACATCGGCTCAACGGAGGGCGTGGCAGGAGATCATAGTTGACCTGGGAAAATCGAGCCCGATGTCCCGTTTGCTTGAGGGCGATGTGGGTAGTGGAAAAACGGTAGTGGCTACGGCCGGCCTGCTGCTGGCGGTGGCCAATGGCTGCCAGGCGGCCCTGATGGCGCCCACGGAGATACTGGCGGAACAACATTTCGCTACCCTGTGCCGTCTCATTTCCGGCTGCGGGACGGCTTCCGGCGATGGGCAGTGTCTCCGTACTTTTACCGGGGTCCTTGCGCGTCCGCTAACCATGGGTTTGCTCACCGGCAGCATGGGCCAGAAGGAGAAGGGGGAGATGCAGCGGGCCATCGCCGCCGGCGAGGTTGACATAGTGTTGGGGACGCATGCGCTGATTCAGAAGGGGGTGCATTTCAAGAAGCTGGGGCTGGTGGTGGTGGACGAGCAGCACCGTTTTGGTGTGGAGCAGCGTTCGGCTCTGCGGCAGAAGGGGTTCAACCCACACATGCTGGTGATGACGGCCACGCCTATTCCGCGCACCCTGGCGCTGACGCTGTATGGAGACATGGACCTGTCCGTAATCGACCATCTCCCACCTGGACGGCAGAAGGTCAAGACCCGCTGGCTTGAGCCAGAACAGCGTGGGAAGGCCTACGATTTCATCCGGGAGCAGGTGGCGGGCGGACGGCAGGCATTTCTCATTTGCCCGTTGATTGAAGAATCGGCGGTGATTGAGGCGAAGGCCGCAGTGGTTGAATATCAGCGTCTATCTCAGGAGGTGTTCCCCACTCTGAGACTGGGGCTGCTGCACGGACGTATGTCGCCAGCCGATAAGGACGCTGTGATGCGCAGCTTTCGCGAGGGCGAGTTCCATGTTCTGGTCTCGACGCCGGTGGTAGAGGTGGGCATTGATGTGCCGAACGCTACGGTGATGCTGGTGGAGGGGGCCGACCATTTCGGTCTCTCTCAGCTGCATCAGTTTCGCGGCAGGGTGGGCAGGGGGCAGTACGAAAGCTATTGCCTGCTGCTGGCCGGCGAAGTTTCGCCGGAGGGGAGAGAGCGGCTCAGGGCAATAGCGCAGATTCACGATGGCTTTGCGCTCGCTGAAGAAGACCTGAGACTCCGGGGCCCGGGGGAGTTCTTTGGGACGCGGCAGAGCGGGCTTCCCGAGTTACGCATGGCCAGACTGTCTGATGTGAATCTGTTGGAGATGGCACGTTCTGAGGCCCTGCGGCTTTTTTCCTGCGATCCCCATTTCGGTCTGGTCGAGCATCAGCCTCTGGTGCGGGAGCTGGCCCGGGTATGGGGCAATAAGCAGGGTGAATGGAGTTAGTGATTTGCTTAAGAACAGGTTAGAGTCTCTTATTAAAGGGGCAGCGCTGGAGGCCCAGCAGAGGGGCCTCTGTCCGGCGGGGGCTTTGCCCGAGGTAATGGTGGAGCACCCGCCTGATGCCAGGCTGGGGGATTACGCCTGCAACCTGGCATTGAAACTGGCCCGTGTTGCCGGGACGAGTCCTCTGGCTTTGGCTCAGGCCCTGGTCAAGCTCTTGCCTCCGGTGGTTGAGGTAGCCAGAGTTGAGGTGGCTCCGCCTGGTTTCATCAACTTCACGCTGAGCGAGCAGTGGCTGCAACAGCAGGTTGAGGTCATCGTGGCCGACGGAGAGGCCTATGGCAATACGGACCAGGGGAAGGGGGCGAGAGTCCAGGTGGAGTTCGTGAGCGCCAATCCCACCGGGCCCCTCCATGTGGGACACGGTCGCGGCGCGGTGATCGGCAGCGCTCTGGCCAACGTGCTTTCCGTAGCGGGGTACAAGGTGGAGCGGGAGTACTACATCAACGATGCCGGCAGTCAGATTGAGGCTTTCAGCGAGTCCCTCTACACCCGCTATCAGCAGGCTTTTGGCATGGAGGCTGAAATGCCGGCCAGCGGGTATCAGGGACATTACGTGAAGGTGGTGGCTGAACAGATCAAGGGCAAGGAAGGACGAAGGCTCCTGGACCTGGCCCGCAAGGAAGCCGTTGCCGAATTGGGCAAGCTCGGCTTGCGGCTCATGCTGGCGGCGATAAGAGATGACCTGAGCCTGCTCAAAGTTGAGTACGACAACTGGTTCAGCGAACAGGACCTCTACTTGGGCGGGCAGTATGAGAAGGCGATCGGGATGTTGCGCCAGGGCGGCTATGTGGCGGATAAGGAAGGGGCGACGTGGTTCGCGTCCACCGCCCTGGGTGAGAACAAGGACAATGTGCTGGTGCGGTCGGATGGCACTCCTACCTACTTTGCCGCCGATGTCGCCTACCACTATGACAAGTTCGCGAAACGCGGTTTCGACCGGGTGATTGATATCTGGGGAGCTGACCACCAGGGACATGTCTCACGGATGCGCACCGCGGTGGAGGCCATGGGCATTGACCCGAAACGGCTGACCATCATCATCTCTCAATTGGTGACGCTGAAGCGCGGCGAGCAAGCTGTCCGGCTCTCCAAGCGCAGCGGCGAGATCATCACCTTGCGTGAGGTAATAGAAGAGGTGGGACCCGATGCCTGCCGGTTTTTCTTTCTTTCCCGCTCCGCCGACAGTCAGATGGACTTCGACCTGGAGCTGGCCAAGAAGCAGTCGCTCGACAATCCGGTGTACTACGTCCAGTATGCTCACGCACGTATAGCCAGCATAATGCGCTTCATGGAAGAAAAGGGAGGCGACTACGGAGAGGGGGATGTCTCCCTGCTGGTCGCCGAGCCTGAGCTTTCCCTGATTCGAAAGATGATAGCTCTCCCGGAGGTGATTGAGACGGTGGCCGCTACGCTGGCGCCGCATTATCTGCCCTACTACGCTCAGGAACTGGCGACGGTGTTCCACAGCTTCTACATGCAGTGCCGGGTGGTGACAGATGATAAGGCGCTGACGGCAGCGCGTCTCAAGCTGGTGAAGGCAGCCAGGCAGGTGTTTTCCAAGACCCTGCGTTTGATGGGCATGGGCGCGCCGGACAAGATGTGACTTGATATGAGAGAGACTGTATCACGGAGCGGGAGGTCTGCCAGGGAAGTCGCCCTTCAGGCGGCGGGGGAGGCCGGGGAAGTCCTGATGCGGCACTTCAAGGGGCGCTTGAAGGTGACTCAAAAGGGAACAGGCAGACGGAATATAGTGACAGATGTCGATATTCTGTCGGAAAAGACCATCATCGGCGTCCTGCGCAAGGAGTTCCCCGACTTCGGCGTCCTGTCCGAGGAGGCGGGCAACCTGACCGGCAGCTCGGCGCTGACATGGATTATCGACCCGCTGGACGGGACCAACAACTACGTCTTCGGCATACCGTTCTTCTGTATCACCATTTCGCTGGTGCGTGGCAGGGATGTCTTGCTGGGAGTGGTGTATGAGCCGGTGCGCGGGGAGTTCTTCGTGGCTGAGAAGGATGGAGGCGCCTATTTGAATGGCAAGCCGGTGTCCGTATCCGGGAAGACGTCTTTGCAGGATTCCATCCTGGGGTACGATATCGGTTACAACCCGAAGCGGGGACGGGAGATGCTCGACGTTGTCTGCCATCTCTGGCCGCAGGTATACGGGCTGCGGGCGATGGGCTCGGCAGCTCTGAGCATCGCCTATGTCGGGTGTGGCCGGCTGGACCTCTATTTCCACCGTTTCCTCTATCCGTGGGACATAGCGGCCGGACTGGCCTTCGTGAGCGAGGCCGGCGGTCGGGTCACCGATTGGAGAGGGAGAACCGCCGGGCCCAGGAACAGGCAGATTATTGCCTCCAACGAG
>JAENJB010000022.1 GCA_016844565.1 Dehalococcoidia bacterium | reverse complement strand
GCCTGTGCCGTTCCTAAGGCTACACCGGCGCCTGCGTCGTTACCAGCTCCCGCGTCTTCACCAACTCCAACTCTGAGCGAATGGGACAAGGTTCTGGACGCCGCAAGGAAGGAGGGCACGCTGACGCTATATACCACGTGGGCTGCCCAGCTGGGGGAATCCGCGAGGGCGGCGATGAAGGACTACGGGATAACTCTGGAGACCGTCGGAGGCAGAGGAGGGGACCTGGAGTTGAAGATCAGGACGGAGCAGCGAGCCGCGGCCAACGTGGCCGACCTGCTCCTGACCGGTTGGACTAACGCCATCAGCATCGCGGATGCCGGCCTTGTCCAGGCGCCCGCGGTGGCCCTCCCATCTCTCGCCGAAAAGGATGTGTGGAAGGTACACCCACGCCAGCACGGCCCGGACGGCGTCTTCGTCCTCGGCAGGGGTATCAACCTGACCACCGTGATCAACACCGACTTGGTGAAGAAGGGGGAGATTACATCCTGGAACGACCTGCTCGATCCCAAATGGCGGGACAAGATGGTGATGACCGACCCACGGCCGGGGAGTGGTCCAGGAGCCTCAGGCCTTGGGACCTGGATCACTTTCGGCTCAGCGCATAACCATACACGTCAGCTACGACCTGGTAGTCGATGAGGTGGTCCAGGGGGTGAGAGCAGTGGCC
Organism: Dehalococcoidia bacterium; assembly: GCA_016844565.1. Taxonomy (GTDB): domain Bacteria; phylum Chloroflexota; class Dehalococcoidia; order JAENJB01; family JAENJB01; genus JAENJB01. Next base: position 12,048 of record JAENJB010000022.1, on the reverse strand, counting down.
ATCTTTCCGCCCTTCGGCACGCGGCTGGTGGACGCGATACGGGCCGGGGCGCCGGTACAGATAGTGCATCTGAAGGAGGGCACCCCCGACTTTCTGTACGGCGTCTCCCTGATCAAGAACGCTCCCCACCCCAATGCCGCGATGGTGTTCCTGAACTGGCTCTTGAGCAAGGGAGGGCAGGCGACAGCGGGCAAGGCCCTGGAGAACTACGTTGTCAGGAAAGACGTGGTCGAGGACTGGTTCAAGGTCGCGGAGCTGAGACCCGGGGCCTTTAGCTGGCTGGAGCCTTCCCCTAGCCTGGACCTGCAGATTCCCAAGAAGGGCGCCGACTTCGCCAAGAAGATCTTTGGGGAGCGCTAGTCAGATAAGCCGGTGAGGTCTTCTATTCTCGACCTTTGGTTGCAGGTCAGTCCCTGCTGACTGTCAAGGAGGAGACACATGCCCTACAGCGATATAAGGGAGTTCATTGCCAGGTTGGAACAAGAGGGAGAGATCGCCCATATCAAGGCGGAGGTTGATGTCAACTACGAGCTAGGAGCAGTCTGTTACAAGGCCTTCAACATTCCCGACCCCGAAAAGCGGAAGGCCCTCATCTTCGAGAAGCCCAAAGGTCACAACGTACCCATCGCCGTGAATCTGCTGGGCACCAGGAAGCGGATGTGTCTGGCCCTGGATACCGTACCGGAGAGGTTCCACGGCGACTGGATCGAGCGGGCCAAGAACTCCATAAAGCCGGTCGTTGTGGAGAGCGGGCCGTGCCATGAGAAGGTATATACTGGCAATGACGTCGACTTAACCAAATTCCCTGTCCCTATCTGGAATGAAAAGGATGGCGGTCCCTATATCACTATGCCCTGCTGGTTCGCTAAAGACCCTGAGACAGGCTGGCGCAATGTGGGCATGTACCGCTGCCAGGTGCACGATCGCAAGACAGTAGGCATCTGGGCAGGCCCTTATCGTCACATCAACATGCAGTGGAGGAAAGCCTTCGCCAAAGGCGAAAACTTCCCCGTGGCCATAGCTATCGGCCCTGACCCAGTTGTAACTATAGCTACCATTGCCAATTGTGGCTATGGCGAGGACGAGATGAACCTTGCGGGTGCCTTAAGAGGCAAGCCGGTAGATCTGGTCAAGTGCAAGACCGTACCCCTTGAGGTCCCGTCCACCACAGAATTTGTTATCGAAGGATGGATAAAGCCGGGGCACATGAAGCAAGAGGGACCCTATGGCGAGGCCTATGGTTACTACGGCGAGTCCAATATGCGGGAATATGTGGAAATCACCGCTATAACCCACCGCAACAACCCCATCCACCAGGCAAGTTATCTTCACCGCACGCCCAACGAAGCAACTTTCACCCGGCTTCCCTGGGAGGCTGAGGCACTGGTCCAGTACCCGACGGGAGGTCTCATCAGCGTCAATATCATTGATTCCGTTGCCATCGCTTCTATCAAAAAGACTTACGATGGGCAGGGTAAGATGTCTGGCATGGGCATCCTGGGAACGACATCTGGCCGGCTACTCAAGGTTATAATAATTGTGGACGAAGACGTCAATCCCTATAACCTACAAGATGTGATGTGGGCCATATCCAGCCGCTGCCAGCCCGAGCGAGCCGTGGAAATCATGAAGGACATAAGCACCGCAGGCATAGACCCATCCATATCTGAAGAACACAAACGTGACAAGACCTCGCTTACATCCAAGATGATAATCGATGCCACCAAGCCGGTGAGCAGGCCCTTCGCTGAGGCCGTCGCCCCTCAGAAGGAAGCCCTGGCCAGGGTGGAAAAGGAGTGGGAGAAATACGGTATCCGCTAGTCGCGGCCTGCCTCCGCTCCTCCGGTGGTGTCCGTGATACCGGGTCATCAGCAGGTTGTGCGGCGAATTCGCCCCAGATCAATCCTTAGGTTCAGGGAAGAGGGTTGATACATCTGTCTGCGAAACAATCCCAGCGATTGGGAGGAATACCCCTACACTCCGGGCAGTCTTCAGTGCTGTTTCCAGGTCCTTATGTATCATGCCCCAGGTACCTGCCATCCCACGCTGTTCCCAATCTCTTTTCAACCTCGTACTTGTTTCCCAATTTCCTATGACCCAGCTGTTTCCTGTGCTAGCTTTCAGTACATCAAGAATGCGGTCCAGTTTGACGCCCGCTTTCAACCCCATGCCGACAGACTCCGAGGCGACAGCCATATTGCCGAAGAGCACCAGGTTGTTCACGAGCTTCATCACCTCACCCATGCCCACAGCGCCAAGGTGGAAAATATTCTTTCCCATGGCTTCGAATAGTGGTCGGAACTCTTCCATAGCGGCTTGTTCCCCACCTATCATGAACGTAAGAGCTCCTGCTTCCGCCGCAGTCTTGGCGCCGCTAACCGGTGCATCCAGAACACTGACACCCTTTTCTTTGGCTGCCGCAGCCAGCTTCTGGCAATACTGAGGCGTTATGGTGCTGTGAATGATGATGGTGGATCCCTTTCTTATTCCTTGCAGAACCCCGCTCTCGCTATACATGACACGGTCGGTTTGGGGCTCATCGCGCACCGCGCTGAGGACTACGTCGCTGGCGGCTGCCACTTCCCCAGGTGACTTCACCTCCGTGGCTCCCAGGGCTTTTAGTTCCTCTATGGGAGCCCTGTTCACATGGGCGCAGACAGTAACGCGGAAGCCCTTCTTCAAGAGGTTCCTGGCCATGGGCCTGCCCATGTCGCCCAACCCGATAAAGCCGACCTTCTTATGTTCCATCGGTATGCTCCTTCATCTGTCACTCACAATATGACCTTCTGGTCCTTCAGTCTGGCTATGTCGTCCCAGCTATATCCCAGCTCCAGCAGAACCTCTTCGGTGTGCTGACCCAACTCCGGGGCTGCGGTACGCACCTCACCGGGGGTCTTACTCAACTGTACCGAAAGACCCATTATCTTCGTGTCGCCGGCTGTCGGATGCTCGAATGGCACGAAGTAGTTGTTCTCCCACACCTGCGGGTCCTGGGTCACCTCGAGAAAGTTCTGAACTAACCCCCAGACTATGTTCTTACCCTCGAAACGCTTGGCCCATTCCTCCCTGGTCCTGGTAGGAAAGGCCTTATCAAGAATAGAGATCAGGACGACGTTGTTCTCACATCTCCGTGCGTGGCTATCGAACTTAGGGTCCTTCTCCATCTCGCCGAGCTCAAGGGCCTGGCAGAAGTCGTGCCAGTGTCGGTCCGTCTGCAACATAGCAAGCTGGAGCCACTTCTTGTCGCGGCACTGGTAGTAGTTCCAGAGCGCATTACCTACACCCGTCCGAGGCTGTTTGGGCAAGTCCTGCCCGGTGGTGAGACAAGCGGAGAGACTCATAGAATTGTTCTCAAGCAATCCGCCCAACAGGGAGACGTGGACCATTTGGCCCTCTCCAGTCCTCTGGCGGTGGAAAAGTGCCAGCATGATGCCGTAGGCCGCATGCATGGCAGCGATATGGTCTCCGAAACCAGGGAGACAGGTGACAAGCGGACCTCCCGGCTCAGCGAAACCCTCCATCAGGCCGCTTCTGGCGAAGGCGGCGTAGTCGAACCCCGGCTCGTCCTTGAGAGGCCCCTTCAGACCCCACCCCGTGCAAAGAGCATAGACAATCCCGGGATTGATCTTGGATACCGTCTCGTAGTCCATCTTGATTCTCTTGAGCACAAGGGGCTGGAAGTTGCTCAAGAAGACATCGCAGGCCGGCAACAGCTTGTAGGCTATCTCTCTCCCCCCCTCCTGACTCAAGTCCAGGGTAACACTCTTCTTATTGCGGTTGTCCAGCTCGAAAAGGTAATTCAGCTTGCCAAGCGGGAGCATCCTCAGTGCGGAGACGCCGCGCATCATGTCACCACCAGCGGGATGTTCCACCTTTATCACCTCAGCGCCCATATCAGCCAGATGGACCGTTGCGTGGGGCCCCAGGACGACGGCGCTCAAGTCAAAGACCCTTATTCCCTCGAGAGGTCTGCCCATCTGCTTTATTCTCCTTTCGGTCAGATCCTGACCCTGGCTGTGAAGGTTATCGGCGCACCTGGTGGGCAGCCCTCCACTTCTACCTGAGTCCCGCAGCCGGGGCAGTAGAACTCCCTGAATATGCACCAGTCCTTGGGATACGCGAGATCCGCAGGCAGCAATTCTCCCGGGTCACGCTCATAAACAAGGCAGTAGAGTTTCCAGTTCTCCTCGGCATCGCAGTACCCGAAGCCGCACTTGCTGCAGACGGCCACCTTCTTGCCCCCGTCATCCTCGGCGATGTTCACATACGGGGTCAGCTCCAGAAGGACTTTCCTTGTCTTAACTTTGCCCAGTGGCTGCGCTCCTTTCTTCACCCACTCCTCCTCAGACATGAGCAGGTCTCGATAGCCGACGGAGAAAGACAACATCTCATCATGGTGTTGCTGAGCGGGCTTGGGCAAGGCCTTCTTGTTCCTCTTTTCTATGACCTGCTGGAGGTATTTGCCAGCGGGTATCCCTTCGCTCAGCCTCGCTCTCCGCTTCGCGTCTCTCAATTTCCGGGTCTTTTCGTGGTCTATCTGCAAGGTCTTCGCGTCTATAGCTGTGCAGTACACCTTGTTAGAGACCTCGACCGTGACCTTGTTCTCCTTCACGTCTCTAACTATCCACTCCGGGTCCCTCTCTATGGGATCACCTATGCCGCTCCCTCCGCTGTTGGCAACGACTACGAAGTCACCCTGTTTCAGCGGATGGGGGAGAATACTACCAAGTCCACCTTCATACTTGCCTTTAAGCAGCTTCTGCAAATCTTCAAGTTCGTAAGGCAGTGGCCTTCCCTCCTTGACGGCTTCATGGAAATCAGTATCCGACATTATGCCCGCATATACAGCAGGCCTGGGATATCCTCCGAACATACCTTGACCCGGCGGTATCTTTATCCCCTCTGTCAGATATACAAACTCAATCCTATCGCTGCCATGGACGAGGTTAATGGTTATTGGCCCGGTTCCGCCCCTGTATTTCCCAAATCCACCGGAGTCCCTTCGATAAGAGTTTGTTAGTGAAACAAAGGGCAACAACATCTCTTCACCCTCAGTATCGACTGCTGTGCGGTTGGGATTGCAGCCGGCGAAAGGACCATCATGACCGTCTCGTCCAAATCTGGCACCGCCGCCGCCGGATGTGACCGACATCTGCACCCCGACCACCTGCCGCCCAAATTGATTCACCCCTGACCATATTGGAACAATGACCGTGGTGGAATTGGGCATTACGTCCTCTCTTTTTCCAGATATGAATAATGCCCGGCTCAGAGCGTTGGTAATACCCTCAGCAAGAACACCTCCGGCGATGCCGGTCGTGGCATAACCCACAGACCTGTTGGGGTCCGCATTGATGCGGCAGTGGTCGGGGACCTCCAATTTCAGCACCCTTCCCAGCGCGGTGTTCCATCTAGTGTCGTAAAAGAGCAGGGTCAGGAGGTGGTAGAAGGCAGTCGATTCTGTAGCCGGCAGATAGGCGTTATCCACTGCGGAGATCTGAGGCGATACCACCGGCGTTCGAATAACAATCTCGCCCTCCTTCTTAATCTCCATCTCGACATGGATCACCCCCAGCCTGTTTTCAGTTCCGCGGTAGACATCGCTATAGACACGGCATACATATGTCCCTGGGACAAGAGCTTTGATCTTCGCCCGGCACTGAGCCTCGGCGTCATTCAGGAATTCCTCAGTGGCTGCCTTGAAGAACTCCACCCCGAACTCTTCCGCCAGCTCCTTCACCCTCATCTTGAGCCTTTCATTCCCCGCGATCCTGGCCTTGATATCCATTTCCATGGACAACGGGTCCCTGTTGGGACGCATGAACATGTTAAGCAGGTCCCGCCGCATCACTCCCCTTTCAACAAGCTTGACCGGGGGGATAATAAGGCCGTCGTGGCAGGCTTCGGTGGCGCTGGGGCACATCCCACCGGGCTCAATGCCACCGTCTCCGAGGTGTGAGATACGGACCCAACCCAACCCACAATCTCATCACCGACAAACACCGGACCGGTAACGACCACATCGGGGACGTGCATGCCGCCGACATAGGCATCATTGCAGATGAACTGATCGTCGGGATGTATGCCAACATCCCTGGCATAATCTTCCTTCTGCATATACAGGAGAGCCCTGGTCGTCGTCATAAGGTGCATCAGGATACCACACGCGAGAGAGGCTGCTTCAAAAGTGGTCGGCAGATAGAAAGCCGATACCACTTCCCCGGCCTCTCTGGCGATCGCCGAGCCTGAGAGGTATTTCACCACGTCCATCGCCTCGTTGCAGGCGGCATCCATCTTCTGATATAGCAGTTCGTATTTCACCGGATCCAGTGCTGCCTTTGTCATTGTCATCCTGTACCCCCTCATGTTATCTAGTCGATGATTCTCACCGAATGTTTCGTATCTCGATTTCCCTATCTGTAGACCATGACCATATTCAGGTATTCATCAAGGGTCACCTTGCATTGGCTAGGGATGACGACGGTGGTATCGGCGCCCTCTATAATAGCCACGCCCTCCACTACGTTGCCAGGCAGCAACCTCTGCATGTCGTATATTCTTGTCGGGACAAACTTCCCCTCAAAGTATACCTCCCTTTGCCCCTTAAGCGCCCCGGAGGCATCCGGTTTTGCAAACTCGAACTTGGGCAACGCCACCTTAGTTATGGGTGCAATGGTGACGACGGAAAGCTTAAGGATTTGTATCCCGCCTCGGGGAAGCATGCTCAATGGCCCATATACCGAAAGAAACGTCCTTTCGAATTCCAGGAGGATCGTCCTCAAATCCTCGACAGACTTAATTCGAGATACCGAAAGAGGTATCCTGATCTCCCACAGTTGCCCCCCGTATCTGGCCTCGCATTCGTGGGACACTATGACGTCCTTTGTGGTGACGCCCTCGGCTTTCATGTCCTCCATAGCTAACTGTTCCAGACCCTCATACATGGAGTTGAACCTGTCTATTGCCCAGGTTGGAATGTGCTTAAGCGAGGTCACTTCATCTGTCTTGAATCTGGAAGTAGACGGGTCATACGGGAATCCCCCCATAGTGATGAAAGGCGCGCCTTCATACATATGGCGCACGTCTGCAGTAGAAGCACCCCAGGCTGAAAAGACCGCCGCAAAGGGTGGAACAATAATCTTGGAAAATCCCACGCCCTCAGCATAGGCGGCGCAATGCGTTGGACCCGCCCCTCCATAGCTGACCAGGGGGTATTGTGCCGGATTGATTCCCTTGCTGGTAATGAAACCTTTGAGGGCAATCAACATCTTTCCGTCTATTATCTTGCAGATTGCCTCCGCTGCCCGGTACGGGTCCATGCCCACAGGATCGGCTACCTTCTCTTTGATCGCCGTGAGCGCCTTCTCTCGGTCCAGCCGTATCTTCCCGCCGAGGAAGTAGCTGGGATCTATGCGGTTCATGACCACGTCAGCGTCGGTGACTGTTGGCTGGACACCTCCACGCCCGTAGCAGACCGGCCCGGGGTCCGCCCCGGCGCTCTCTGGCCCCACTATCAACCGCCCGGTAACCACGTCCACGCGAGCCATAGTCCCTCCGCCGGCGCCGATGGTAGCGATCTCGCGCATGGGGTTGGCGACTTCGAATCGCCCCGCCAGAGGCTGCCGGAGATACGTCGGTTCCGGCATGGCAGCGCAAACATCGAAACTGGTGCCTCCCACGTCGGAGCCAACCGCGCCTTTGAGCCCGTACAGCTTGGCAAGATACTCGACACCGGTTAGTCCGCCGACCGGACCGGAATGCAGGGTATTGCCCGGCTTAACCACCTCTGATCTGGAGACACCTCCAGCCGCCTGCAGCACCAGCAGCGGATAGCGGTACCCGCGTTTCGCCAACCCGTCAGCTAACCTGCCCAGTAGCTCGGTCATTGGCTTGCCAATGTACAGGTCCACGATGGCACTGGTGAAACGAGGGTACTCCCTTATAGTCGAAGATATCTCCGATGATATTGCCACCGCCAAACCTGGTGACATCTCCCTGATTATTTCCCTGACCCTTCTCTCGTGGGTGGAGTTGAGGGGTGACCACAAGAGACCCACCGCGATACCTTCCACCCCCTGGTCAAGCAACTCTTGGACGGCTTGCCTGACACTGTCCTCCCGCAGGGGTATTACCACTTCTCCCCTCGAACCAACGCGTTCAACGACCCCCCTGATCCATTCTCTAGGTACCAGAGGAGGAGGCTTGTCCGCAGTGGTTACATGCATGGCTTCGACACGGCTTAAACCAGCGGCCCTGAATCTTATGATATTGGTCCTGTCTTCGGCCCCTCTGGTAGTGATGAATCCAATCCTCGGCGCGCCGGACCTGGTGACGAGAATGTTCGTGCCCGCTGTGGTTCCGTAGCCAATCTCCACGGTAAGGGGCAAGACCTCTTTGCTTGTCTTGCCCATATTCTGGGAGACCGCTTCAATGCAGGCGAAGAAGCAATCCTCGAGTTTCCTGGGAGTGGTTTGCGCCTTGCCGGAAACGAAAGTCCCGTCCGCCTTCACTACCACGGCATCGGAGAAGGTGCCACCAGTGTCAATGAATATTCTATATCTTTCCTGAATAGCCATTGTCATCCGCCTTTCGCCATCTTGGCAACCCGCTGATCTAGAGTATTCTTGCCTGAATGTAACGCTGACTGTAGCAGCCTATTTAAGCCCGTACTTCTCCTTCACTCGTTTTACCACCTCCGGGCTGAAGGCTATAGCACGGGGAAATTCATTCATCCATTCATAGGGCTTGCACGCGTTTATGATAGCGCAGGAGCCGGAAAAAGTGGCGGCTGGTTTCCTGATGATAGGGTCCAGTGAGGCGCTGCGGTAATCACGAATGATATCTATACTGCGCTCAGGGTCTGACCTGGTGGTCAACGCCCAGAGGATATCGCTGATGTTCGTCACGTCAACGTCCTCATCGGTGACGATGACATAGCGCCCTCCGATACCAGCCCTGGCCGCCAGGTCAAGGGCTGCCAGGGCTGCCTGCCTGGCATGGCCGGCATACCTTTGCTTGATTGAGACGGTGACGAACAGGTTTCCCGGCGACTCGTGAAGCCAGAGCCCCCTGACGTCCGGAACGCCGATCTCCCTTAATTGGTGCTCCAGCGTCACACTCTTCATCAGGGTGACGAAATAGAACCAGCCATGGGGAGGACGGGACGGCGGCGCTCCAGTGAGTATGGGTTTGTTGCGATAGTATATCCGCTCGATTTCAATAACGGGGCGCTGCACTTCCCCGGAGGCATAGTAGCCGGTGAACTCGCCGAACGGACCTTCCATCCTCGTCTTGCCAGGTGGAGACCATCCCACCATGACTATTTCGCTATCGGCGGGGATGGGAAGACCGGTCACCTCCTCCTCGATAACCTCGACCGGCTCCCCTCTGATGGCACCGATGAACTGGTATTCATGAGCCTTGTCTTTCTCTGACCTCTTCAAGGCAAGGGCGGCTATGAGGAAGAATAGAGGATGGTGCCCGAGTGATATGGCTACGGGGCAGGGTAGCCCCCGTTCGTGGTACTTCTGCATATCGAGCCAACCGTGTTTTCCTCTTTCGGAGTAGATGCCCACCGTCCTCTCGTCGTAGGCCTGCACCCGGTAGCAGCCGAGATTGACCTCACCCGTATCCAGGTCCCTGGTAATGACCGCATGCCCTGTGCCAATATAACGCCCGCCGTCGTGCTCCTGCCACTTGGGAGCGGGGAACTTGAACACGTCCACATCCTTGCCGGAAACCACGTTTTCCATCACCGGCCCGGTCTTGACGGTGACCGGAGGGAAGTCACCCATCGTAGAGTGCCAGCCATCAATCCTATCACGGAGGGCGTCCATCCGCCCCCTGTCGGAAAGCCCCTGAGGCAGGCCCACGGTCAGAGCTACGCGGCTGGGCGCCATAACAAAGTTCGTCAGAACACGGTGCCCCGGCGGATAGCCCTTTATGTTGTCAAAGAGAAGTGCTGGGGCATTGCGCCAGTTGTTCCAATCCAGAGCGGTGCGGCAGCCCAACTCCAGGTCCCAATCCGCCCCCTCGACCACTTTCAACTCCCCCACCGCCTCTATCTTCTTCAACCATGCCCTCAGGTCATCAGGCATTCGGGTCCTCCTTTGATCCATATTGGTCGCGCAGCGGATTGCTTCTTCCCGCTGCCTTTCAGGGCCATGACACTACATTCCGTTGGTTTCGACAAATTCTCGCCCTGCCAGTAATCTCAGAGCAGCCCGCTTTTCTTAGCCACCGGCACTTTCCTTCTTCAGGGCTTCCAGTACCTTTTCCCTCGTGATGGGTATGTCTTTCATCCTCACCCCGACGGCGTCGCAGATAGCGTTGGCGACTGCTGGGGGCTGGGGCAGCATGGTCCCCTCGCAGAACCCCTTAGCTCCGAAAGGACCATCATCATGATGGTGAGAGGTCACCATCATCGAGACTGTCCAATCGTTCGCCGGCAGATCAGCCGCCGTGGGAATCTTATAGTCCATAAAGTCGGTCGAGACCGTCTTGCCCCTTGAGACAACTGCCTCCTCAGAGAAGGTGCTCCCCAGGGCTATGCCCCGGCCACCCTCTATCTGTCCCTCGCACATCTCCGGGTTTATCGGCTGGCCCATGTCAAAACAGTCCGCGATACGGAGCACCTTGACCTCGCCGGTCTCCGTATTTACCGCGACCTGGGCTGCGCTGGCGCCATGGCTGTAACCCATGGACGGCCTCTTCGATTGGCCGGTTTGCAAGTCCTCGCTACCTATTGGGCCCGTGTATACCCCCCGGCCCACCAGTTCACCACCCCTTACCAGGTAGCCCAGTGGCGTGAACAGCTCGGATATCCTGACCGCCCGCTCCGGCACTCCCTTTACATAAACCACGCCATCTTTGATGCCCAGTCCGTCCGGAGGCACCCCCAGCTTGCCCGACGCCAGCTCGAAAAGCTGCCTCTTGGCGTCCTGGCAAGCCAATAGAAGGGCATTGCCATTATGCATTGTAGTGCGGCTACCCACCGTGCCATGGTCAAAGCAAGTCAGAGGAGCATCTCCATACCTCACCTTGACCCTGTCCACCGACATCTTGAATTCCTCGGCTGCTATCTGGGCAAGGACAGTGTTGCAGCCTTGCCCCTGGTCATGGGCGCTGTGGCGCACCTCAATGACGCCGTCCTCATGCACTTTCACATGAACCACTGAGGTAGTCCCGGCGGGAATCTGTCGGTTGACGATGGCAATCCCACTGCCTCTCCTCCAGGGGCCTTCCTCCCCGGACACATCCTTATTCCGGTCTATCCATTCGGTCACCCTATCCAGACAGTCCTCGACTCCGATGCTGTAGACGGGCATGCCGCAGCCGTCTTCTTCACCTTCCATCAGGATGTTCTTCCGCCTAATCTCGGCGGGGTCCATCTCGAGCTTTTCCGCCAGCATGTCCATCTGGCTCTCAATGGCCAGCTCAACCTGACCCGCGCCGAAGCCTCGCATGGCCACCGCCGGCGGCTCATTGGTGGCCACAGCGTAGGAGTCCACCTTGAAATTGGGCACCCGATAGGTAGCTGCGGCCGCAAAGGTACAGCTGTGACAGGTTATCGCCATGATGCCGCAATAGGCGCCAGCATGCACAATCATCCTGACATGCCGGGCCACCAGGGTGCCGTCCTTCCTCACCCCATCCTTCACATAAACGACCATGGGTTCTCTGGTGCCGCCATCCAGCAGGAATTCTTCGCGGCTGAGCACCAGCTTCACCGGCCTCCTGGCTTTAAGGGCAAGGAGTGCTGCCTGGGCCGCCTGGGTGGCCTCCGCTCTGGCCCCGAAGCTACCACCGCTCTCCGGAATAATCATCCTCACCTTGGAGGGAGGGAGACTGAAGAGGGAGCAAAGAGCGGACCTGGTGAAGAAGGGCATGGTCAAAGCTGTCCACACTGTTAGAGTGCCATCAGCCTCAAAACGAGCCATGGCGTTAAGGGGCTCCATTGCGCTGTGATGGATCCTGCCAGTGGAAAACCGGTTCTCCATCACCAGGTCGGCCTCCTTGAAGCCCTTCTCTACGTCCCCCTTGATTATA
>JAENJB010000126.1 GCA_016844565.1 Dehalococcoidia bacterium | reverse complement strand
GTCCTCGCCGACGGCGAGATTGTTGAGGAGCGCCTGAGCCGTGATTAGCCCACGCTGGCATAAGGTGCTCCGCGACATCTGGAGCAACAAGACCAGGACCATTGTGGTAGCGCTGTCGATAGCTGTCGGCGTCTTTGCCTTCGGCAGCGTTTTCACAACCAATGACATCCTCATAGCCGACATCAATTCGCAGTACCAGGCCATCCGCCCTTCGACCATTACCATGACCATCGGGTCCTTCGACGACAGCCTGGTGCGCTGGGCGCTGCGGCAGAGAGAGGTCGTTGACGCCCGCGGGGTGGCGGTGCAATCTGTCAAGCTGATAAGGAGAGACGGCAAGACATATATCCTCATCCTCAACGCCCGCGACGACTACGGGGACCCGTCTCTCAACCTCATCAGCAAAGAGAAAGGAAGCTGGCCGACCGGCAGGCGTGAACTCCTGTTCGAGCGGACCTCCCTGTCGCTGAGCGGCGCCTCGGTCGGCGAGAGTGTCGTCATCGAGCTGTCCAGCGGGCGGAAATACGAGCTGAAGGTAAGCGGAACCGCGCACGACCTCAATGCCATACCAACGGGCCTCTTTCCCCTGCTGACCGGTTACGTCTCAATGAAGACACTCGGGGGGCTCGGGCTTCCCGCCACCTACAACCAGCTTGACATGGCTACCAGCCAGGAGTTCAACAAGCTCGCCAGCATGGAGAAGCCTGCCGGCCGGCCTACCCACGGCGATCTGTCGGGAGGAATGCCACAATTCGGCAAGCTCGCCAAATTCGAGAGGCTTTCCGACGACCTCAAGGAGCGCCTGCAGGACATGGGCGTCGCCGTGACTTCGGTCCAGCTCCGCGAACCCGGGGAGCACTGGGCGAAGAAGACCGTCGAGACCTTCAGCCTTATTCTGGTGTTCATCGGCAGCTTCTCACTCATCCTCAGCGGCTTTCTCGTGGTGAACACCATCTCGGCGTTGCTAGCCCAGCAGAGTCGCCAGATCGGCATGATGAAGGCCATTGGCGGCACAGCCAAGCAAATCATCGGCATCTACGTGGTACTGGTGGCCTTTTACGGTTTGCTGGCGCTGGTAGTGGCGTTGCCGGTCGGTATGTTGCTCTCCTATCTATTCCTATCCGCACTATCGAGTTTCCTGAATGTTGATATCGTCAACTTCCACCTGCCGGCGTGGGTCTTCGTGCTGCAGGTCACAGCAGCGCTGCTGGTGCCGGTGCTAGCTTCGTTCATACCCATCCTTCACGGCGTGCGCGTTACTGTGAGGGAAGCCGTCAGCGACTACGGTATCAGCGGCAAGAGCCAGCACGGTCTCCTGGACCGCTGGTTGCTGCGGGTCCGGGGCCTACCGCGCCCGGTGCTGCTTTCGATACGCAACACCTTCCGGCGCAAGGGACGGCTTTTCATAATGCTGGGAACCCTGACCATCTCCGGAAGCCTCTTCATCACTGTGGTGAACGTGCGCGGCTCGCTGGCGGAGTGGAGCAACGACACACTCAAGACATGGTTCAACTATGAAGTGGAACTATCCCTCGATGGCAGCTACGACGCCCGGGGGGTTGAGCGCCGGGCCGAGAGCTTGCTGGGGGTGACCCAGGCGGAGGGCCGCACCGGCATCCGCGTGCAATATATCAAGCCCGACGGCACTGAAGGGACTCCGTTTTCGGTGGTTGGCCTGCGGCCTGAAACGGACTTCGTCCGGCCGAGAATGCTCTCCGGCCGCTGGCTGGCGAAACAGGACCGGAACGACGTGATCCTGAGCAGCAGGCTGGCCGACGATATGAAGGAGGTCCGTGTCGGCGACAGCATCTCCCTGCAGATGGGCACGAAGGAACGCCAGTGGCGAGTCGTCGGCATCATGTATATGCCCTTTGACAGGTTCGCCTACGCCGATTTCGATTACGTGTCGAGCCTCAAAGGAGAGGCCGGATTGGCTTCGTCCGTGTATGTCCGCACCGTCCGGAAAGACGGACAGTCCCAAACCGACATGGCTGAGTCGCTGGAGAAGCGCCTCAAGGAGACCGGTATCAAGGTCATCGGGTCAATGACCTCGAATGTTCTCTCTTCAACATGGGCCAGCCAGTTCGACTTCATGGTTGCTTTTCTGTTGTCTATGGCAGGCATGACCGCGCTTATCGGCGGGCTGGGGCTGGCGGGCATGATGAGCCTGAACGTCATGGAGCGCACCCGCGAAATCGGCATCATGCGCTCCATCGGGGCCTCCAACGGAGCGGTGGCCGGCATCGTGGTCACCGAGGGACTGCTCATCGGCGCCCTGAGCTGGGGCATGGCCGTGCCTGTCTCCGTACCTATGAGCCTGCTCTTCAACAATTTGCTGGGGAACGCTTTCTTCGAAGAACCCCTGGGGTTCAACTTCTCGGGCTTCGGTGTGGGCTCGTGGCTGGCCATCGTGCTGGTTATCTCGGTCATAGCCACGCTGCTGCCGGCCTACCGCGCCGCTCGGATGAGCATTCGGGAGACTCTAGCCTACGAGTAACGGGCCAGAACGAGAGAGCCCGCGGCGTTCAAGAGGGGCTACGCCCCTCTTGAGAAAACTGGCCCCTCTCTCCTTCGAAAGGAGAGAGGGGCCAGGGGTAAGAGGTTAACAACTCCCTTACTGCTGCTCCAGCCTCCGGCCCATTCGCTTCAGGAAGCGCTCCACCTCTGGAGACAGGCGGGGCGTGGCCACCGCTTTCCCCTTCTTGGAGCGTTTCCCGTAGTAATCTTCGAGCTGGGTCACAATGGCCTTGAGCTCCGGATTGGCTTCCACCACCATGCTCACCTCACGGTACCAGCTCAGGGCCAGCCGCTTTATCTCACTTAGGTCGATGGGCAGCGCATAGAGTCTGCCAAGCAGCTCCAGCAACCTCAGCACGCCCGAGTGGTCCTCCTCCAGCGGAGTGTATTGCGGAAGGTGGACCAGGAAGAGCATCGTGTCTATCCCCAGATTGGGAGCCTGCTGGAAAAGGAGCGACAGGATGGTAGTAGGACCCTCGTAGGCGCTGGATTGAGCGCCTACCCGCTTCAACTCCTCCACAGCCTTCTCACCGGTAGCCGAGCCTGTGACCAGCAGCGGCCGCGTGTGGGGCACCATGTCGTACATCGAACCCAGGAGGCAAAAACGCCTCACGCCCAGCTTCAACAGTAGTTGAGCCACCGCCTCCACATAGTCCTCCCCCAGAATGTGCGGCTCCAGAAGGCGCAGGAAAACGAAGTCCTGTCCTTCCGGCCGTTTCGCATAGCTCACGGTGGTATTCGGCAGGGAGACCTCCCGCCTCCCACCACGCAGATAACTGGTGGGACGGTATCGGGTGAAGTCAAAGAACACTCCCGGCTTTGCCAGCCGCCCCAGCGGCCTGGCTTCCAGAAAGGACTCCACCCGTCCGAGAGCCTGGCTGCCGGCGCTGCCTGCATCCATCCACGGCTGCAGCACAGCCAGGGCATGCGGCTCCTTCAGGGAAGGGGGCCACTCGTCGAGTTCAAAGGCACCTAGTCTCACAGGCTCTATCTTATCAGGTAAGCAGGCTGGCGACAAACACCGGATCTCCGCAAATGTAGCAGAATGGTAAGCCTCCTCAAGGCGGGCGGATTTGACTCCGGCCGCAGCTCATAGGATGAATTCTGTCAAGAAAGTCAGCGCACCCCTTGCATCTCTCAACCACAAGTGCTATAAGTTAGCAAGATAGCAGGATCGGAAAAGGTCGGCTTCTGGCCGCATTGGCAAGAGAAGGAGGCGGGCTCGGTGGACTCCATGGCTGCTCAATCCGGCAAGCCACTGCCCCAATCTCCCGAGGGAGTGGGAAACGGGCTGTCGCAGATCGATAGTCCTCTGCCTCTGGAGTTCTACACCCAATCTCGCGTGTTCAACGGACAAGTTTCCTGCCCGAGCGGTTCGCGTTTCTCAGATCTGCTCAACGGCGCGAGCATGGGCCCGCGGAGCATCAGCGGTGACTTCATGGGATTTGTTGACTCTTCTGAGGCGCGTTATACCGACTCCAGTGGGGGCTGGAAGGTTGTGCATATCCGGAAGTCTGCCATCCAGTTCGTTGCGCTATCGGACGCTGATGCGGGGAAGTGCAATGCCGGGAGTGGCAGCCAGACGGCGCCTCCGTTTGTGACCAAGTCCACCGTTCGGGTCAGCCTGGAACTGCCGACCTACACAGTCGCGGGTAATATCCACTGTGGTCCGGGGGAGACTGTTCAAGATGTGCTCAACGACAGCAGATCTTTCCTGGCGTTGACTGACGTGACCATTACCCGCGAGGACCGGCTGTACGGGACCAGGCCCTTCGTGATCGTTTCTTCGCGCGAAGAGCTGTTTGGCTAGCTTGCCCTAGGTGGCCGCCGGCGTCTTCAGAGACCGTGGACTTCAGTGTTCTCCTATTGCCAGATGACGTTGATTCGCGCATCGGCCGGCGCGCCCCCGGGTGCTGGGAATATCAGTGTGAACAGGACTTTCTCCTGTGCCTGAACATACCCGCGCCACAGGGAAGCATTGGTGACCATGACGTTGCCCCTGGCGTCGAGCAACGCGCCCGTCAGTATGACGTCAAGCCCCCTGTCCGACAGGTTCTGCAGCTCGCCGACAACAGTATTGCCGGCTATGGTGTAAGAAAGGACCTTCACCAGTGGTGCGGGGGTAGGAGTTTTGGAGCCTGCCGCGACTCCCTCCTGGTAGCCCCTGTCGTAGGCTGCCCGGACAAGAGAATCGAGCGAGCTTCTGCCTTCGGCCAGACCCTGTTGCTTCCCCTCATCCAGACCCTGTTGTCTCCCCTCGGCCAGCCCCTTCTCGCGCCCTTCCGCGAACTTCTGCGCTCCGCCTTCAGCGAATCCGGCATCATAGCCTTTCTTGTATGCTTCATCACGAGCGCCGGAGCAGCCAGCCAGTGCCAGCACCGCGACCGCGGCGATAAAGACTATAAGCACCCTTCT
>JAENJB010000021.1 GCA_016844565.1 Dehalococcoidia bacterium | reverse complement strand
CTATGATGGCGCCTGTGCCGGAAGTCAGTCTTACCTGGGCAATGGCGGTCTTGCGTCTGCCTGTGCCCGGATAGTAGTTTCGCTCGCTCACGACCTTCCTCCCTTCTCGACTGGGGTCTCAACGGGTGATGCGACAGCCCTCTTCCCTGGTGAGGCTGACGTTTTGATTTTCTCTTTGGCTGCCGATTCCTCGGTGGCCCTGATGGCTAGCTGGGCCTGGTGCAGGTGAGTTTCGCCGGCATAGACCTTTAGCTTCCTGCCCATCGCATGTCCCAGGCGCGTATGAGGCAGCATTCCCTTGATGGCCTTTTCCACAACCCTGGTGGGGTGTGTCTCCATCAGCTCCGCGGCGGTTACGCTTCTGAGGCCACCGGGGTAGCCCGAGTGGCGGTAATAGGTCTTCTGCTGCGTCTTCTTGCCCGTCATCTTCTTGCCAGTCATGTGTATCCTGGCGGCATTGATGACAATGACGTAGTCGCCCATGTCCAGGTTGCGGGTGAAGGTAGGTTTGTGCTTGCCCAGCAGCAAGGAGGCTGCTTCGGTGGCCAGTCTGCCCAGTACCTTGTCCGAGGCGTCCAGCACATGCCACTGGCGTTCAGTAGTCATTTATTGACCTCTCAACCCCTACCCCTCTCTCCTTTCCAAGGATAGAGGGGGAAGATTTTCGAAGAGGGGCGCAGCCCCTCTTGAACGCCCAGGCGATTTCTTATTGGTCACTGGACGCTCTCGTCTCCTGGACCGGAATGTGGTCCGGCATAGCTTACTTGCATCAGGAAGAGGCCCTGAGGCGGCGCGGTCGGGCCCATGAGGCCGGGGGTCCTGGCCGCCATCCTCTCCTGGAATTCCTTTTTCCCGAGCTTGCTCTGCCCTGCCTGGATGAGGGCGCCCACGGTATTGCGCACCTGGTGGGGCAGGAAGGCGTTGGCGGTGATATCGAACCTGACCAGATCCCCTTTCCGGCTCACCTTTGCCCGATCGACGCGGCGCACGGTGCTGCGGTAGCTGCTGTCCAGAGAGGTGGCGAAGGAACGGAAGTCATGCTCGCCTACCAGTTCCTGGCACGTGGCGTCCATAGCCTCAATATCGAGGGGCTGGGTGACCAGATGAGTGAAGCGTCTTTTCAAAGGGGATCGCACTCCTCCGTTGTCTATGAAATAGCTGTATTGCCGGGCGGTGGCGTGGCGGACGTTGAAGGCATCGCTCGCCGGCTCGGCGCTGATGACTGCTATGTCCTCGGGCAGGTGGTGGTTCAGCCCGTGAACGTAGGCGCGAAGAGGCAGGGCAGATTCGGTCTGGATACTGACCACTTGCCCCCTGGCGTGGACTCCGGTATCGGTCCGGCAGGCTGCTTTCACCCTGATATCTTCTCCAACTAGCTTCTTCAAAGCGATCTCCAGCTCACCCTGGATGGTTGGTGCATTAGTCTGAAGCTGGAAGCCACAGTAGCAAGTGCCCTCATATTCCACCACCAGCACTCTGGTAGACCACCAGCACTCTGGTAGAAATCAGCCTCCCGGTATCAGCTCTATTCGGGCCATGTCGGCCCCGTCACCCAGGCGAGGCTTAAGTTTGGTGATCCGGACATAGCCGCCCGGGCGCTCCGCATATCTTGCGGCCAGCGAGTCGAAGATCTTCTTGACAACCTCTTCGTCACGGACGAAGGCCAGGGCCTGGCGGCGGGCATGGAGGGTGCCGTCCTTGCCAAGCGTTATGGTCTTCTCCGCCAGGCTGCGAATCTCTTTCGCCTTCGCCTCGGTGGTGGTGATCTTTTCGTATCTCAAAAGGTCGGCAACCAGATTGCGGAACATGGAAATCCGGTGCCCTGTTGGCCGGTGTAATTTCCGGCCTGCTACCTGGTGTCTCATATTATGCCTCTGACTTTGCCTTTGTTTCGGCTGCTGAAGCTCCCGCCGGGGCTTCACCTTCGGGTTCTCCCTGCTCGGACGCGACGGAGAATCCCAGGGATACGAGCTTGTCTACGATCTCCTGGCGGGATTTCTCCCCGAGGCCCCTGAGGGACGGCAGCTTCTCCTGGCTTCTCTCAAGCAACTGTCCCAGCGTGGTGATGCCGCCTCGCTTAAGGGCGTTGACAGTGCGGCTGGAGAACTCCATGTCCTCAAGAGGCTTGTTGTACTGGTCCTGTGGCATGGTGAGTCGGAGAGGGGGTTTGACCGCTTCCTTGGGATAGAGTCTGGCTACGTCTCTGAAGATGGCGAAATGCTCCATCAGGATGGTTGCGCCCTGGCTCAATGCCAGCGCCGGCGCTATGGTGCCGTCGGTCCAGACCTCGAGGACCAGTCGTTCCATGGCGCGTTCCTCTCCCATACGGACCGCCTCGACGGCGTAGTTGACCCTCCGCACCGGTGTGAAGATGGCATCCACGGGAAGGGTGCCGAGGGGAAGACCCTTGCTGGACCCCGCCGGAACATATCCTTTGCCCAGTTCCACGTTGAGCTCGACGAATAGCTTGGCCTGCGGGGAGTCGAGATTGGCCAGGTACAGGTCAGGGTTAGCAATCTCGAAATGGGCCGAGGGGGTGATATCCCTGGCATAGATTGCCTTATCTCCTCTAACCTCGAGAGTCAGGCGGTCGGGCTGGTTGTCGAGCGGGCGCAGGCGCACAGTCTTCAAGTTCAGGAGAAACTGAAGGCCGTCCTCTTTCATGTGGGGAACGGAGGAAAACTCGTGCTCCACGCCTTCTATTCTGACCCAGTTTATAGCTGCGCCGCTGAGGGAGCCCAAGAGCACCCTCCGCAGTGCATTGCCCACGGTGGTACCAGTACCGCGCTCCAGAGGTTCTGCTGAAAAGCGGCCGTAGGTATCGGTGCTTTCCAGACACTCCACCTTAAGGTTCTGTATAGGACACAAAATCCGACCTCCTAGTTCCCTTCAGAGAGATGCGCCCGGCAATCAGCGTGAATAGAACGCCGTAATAGCTTTCCCATCGACAATGTCTTCGAGGTCCTCGACAGCGGGAAGCCGGGAGACGCTGCATTTCATAGTCTCGCTGTTCAGAGAGAGCCATGCAGGGACTCCCTTGTCTTTGACATCCGCAGCGGCCTGCTCGAAGGGCGGTCCCTTCCTGTTCTCGTGCCATGCGATGACGTCACCCTCCTTCACCTGGTAGGAGGGGATATCCATGCGGTGACCGTTGAGGGACAGGTGCCCGTGGCGGACCAGTTGCCTGGCCTGGGCATGGGAACGGGCGAAGCCGATGCGACAGACCACGTTGTCCAATCGTCTCTCCAGCAGCACCTTCAGGCTGTCGCCCGTGATTCCGGGCGCCTCTTCTGCCTGAGAGTAAAACTTGCGGAATTGTTTCTCCAGCATGCCATAATAGAACCTGGCATGTTGCTTCTCCCGTAGCTGAAGCCCGCGCTCCGAAACCTTGCGGCGCCGCGGCCCTGCCTTGTGTGGGCCGGGTGTCGATGACCGGCGCTCCACGCCGCATTTGGGCGAGAGGCACCTTTCTCCTTTGAGAAACACCTTCTCGCCGATGCGACGGCATAACCGGCAGACCGGACCGATATATCTTGCCATGTTTTAGACTCGTCTCCTCTTGGGTGGTCGGCAGCCATTGTGGGGAATGGGGGTCACATCCCGTATGCTGGTAACCACCAGCCCCGAAGCTTGCAGGGAGCGAATCGCTGCCTCCCGCCCGCTTCCAGGACCTTTGATGAATACTTCAACCTGACGCAGGCCATATTCCATGGCCCGGTGAACTGCCTCCGAAGCGCGGTGCCTGAGCTTCCCCAAGCGAGGACATTCCCTGTCTGGTCGGTGAGGGTAATAAGGGTATTGTTAAAGGTAGATTGGACGAAAGCCTTCCCCCGCGGGATGACCCTCTTTTCCCGTTTCTTGGCTCGCGTCCTCTTCTGTGGTGGCTGCTGCTCTTGTACCATCGAATCCTTTCTAATCTAATAGGTCAGGCGCTATTTCTTAGTCGTGCCGCGGTGTTGCCCTCTCCCGGCTACCGTCTTGCGGGCGCCCCTCTTGGTGCGGGCATTGGTCCGAGTTCGTTGCCCTCTTACCGGCAGCCCACGGCGATGCCTCACGCCGCGATAGCAGCCTATTTCGATGAGCCGCTTGATGTTGAGGTCATTCTCTTTCCTCAGGTCGCCTTCGACTTTGTGGCCCTTACTGACGGCCTCACGGAGGCGGTTGGCCTCCTCATCGGTAAGGTCCCTCACTCTGGTGTCCGGGTTCACGCCGGTCTGGTGAATTATCTTGCTGCCCAGAGTGGGGCCAATGCCGTACAGGTAGCGTATGGCCACCTCTATGCGCTTATCCTTGGGAAGGTCTACTCCAGCGATACGTGCCATTTGTCCCTCTTAGAGCTACCCTTGCCGTTGCTTGTGCTTCGGGTTAGTGCAAAGGATCCGGACAACACCATGCCGGCGCACCACTTTGCACTTAGCACATATGACTTTGACGGAAGCCCTTACTTTCATTTCATCATTCTCAAGTCTGAGATAGACCGGGCGCTCCCGGAGAATCCTCCGGGGACACCCTCAATCTATTTCAACCTATAGGTAATCCTGCCCCGGGTCAGGTCATAAGGTGACAGTTCTACAAGCACCCTATCGCCGGGCACTATCTTGATATAGTGCAGCCTCATCTTCCCTGAGATGTGGGCCAGCACTTTATGACCGGTAGGTAATTCTACACGAAACATAGCATTTGGTAAAGATTCCAAGACAGTTCCCTCTACTTCTATGGTGTCTTTCTTGGGCATTTCTATCTGCTACTCAACGGTCAGGACCTGGGCTGACCCGCCATTAATGGCTATGGTGTGTTCAAAATGGGCGGAGAGACTGCCGTCAGCAGAGCGCACCACCCATCCGTCAGCCCCCGGCTTTGTCTTCCATGTTCCCAGATTAAGCATTGGCTCCAGGGCGAGGGCCATTCCCTTCTGCAGCACCGGACCTTGCCCGGGGAGTCCGAAGTTCGGCACCTGAGGGTCTTCGTGCAGGTTCCGGCCAATGCCGTGCCCTGAATATTCACGCACCACGGAGAGGCCATCCTCTTCGGCGGAAGTCTGGATAGCCGCTGAAACATCCCCCAGGCGTACCCCCTCGCGAGCGGCGGCGACGCCAGCCTCCAGGGCCTTCCGGGTGCTCTCCAATAGCTTTCTCGCCGGCCTGGTGATTTCCCCGAGCCCCACGGTAACGGCGGCATCGGCATGGAAGCCATTGAGATAGGCTCCAAAGTCCAGGGAAACCAGGTCTCCTTCTTTCAGCACCTTAGCCCCGGGAATGCCGTGCACTATCTCGTCGTTCACCGAGACGCAGAGGTGACCCGGGAAGCCGCGGTATCCTTTGAAGGAGGAGACGGCGCCCTGCTTCTTTACTTCGGCAGCAGCGATGTGGTCAAGTTCATCAGTCCTCATGCCGGCCCTGATTTCCTTGACGAGCGCTTTCAGTACGGCGGCTGTGGCTTTTCCTGCCTGACGCATACTGGCGATCTCTGCCGCCGACTTGAGGATGATGCTCATCGGGATTTCACTCTGGCTTCTGTTGGCTGTGTAGGCCTCGGTCGTCCCGGTGAGACGGCCAGGGCGGCCACAATGTCGCCAGTCACCTTTTCAATATCCTGGGAACCGTTCACCGACAGCAGCTTCCCCGCCTTGCGATAGTAGTCCATCAAGGGCGCGGTCTGTTCCAGGTAGACCTCGATTCTCTTCTTAATGGTCTCCGCCGCATCGTCGGGCCGCGTGTATAGCTCTCCGCCGCACTTATCGCAGCGCCCCTGCACCCTGGGCGGTGAGTTTACGCGGTGGTAGGGGGCCTGACACCGGCGGCAGGTGAGGCGTCCAGTCAGCCGGGTGGTGAGTTCGTCCGGAGAGACTTCTATGTATACCGCCCGGTCAATTGCCTTCTGTCTCTGCGAGAGCATCTTGTCAAGCGCCCTTGCCTGCTCCAGGGTCCGGGGGAAGCCATCGAGAATAAAGCTCTGCTCCGGGTTGAAACGCTCCAGGTGTTCCTGAATCATCTTGATGGTGATCTCATCCGGGACGAGCAAGCCTTTTTCGATGTACGATTTAACCTGTCGCCCCAGTTCGTCTCCTCGCGTCTGAGCCTGCCGGAAAAGGTCTCCTGATGCCAGGTGCGTCAGACCGAGTTGTTTGCTGACAGCTACGGCCTGTGTACCTTTACCTGCTCCAGGAGCTCCCAGAAAAACGAGGTACATCATCCTCCTACTTTATAAAGCCCTCGTAGCGGCGCATCAGAAGCTGGGCTTCCAGTTGCTTCATGGTGTCCAGAACGACGCCAACGACGATGAGCATGCCAGTGCTGGAAAGTTGCAGGGCCTGCACGTTGGATACTCCCCTTTGCACAAGGTAGGGTGATATGGCTATCAGGCCCAGGAACAGGGCTCCTCCCCAGGTGATGCGCGAAATGACGCGGTTCAAATACTCGGTCGTGGGTTTTCCGGGGCGGATTCCCGGGACGAATCCTCCCTGCTTCTGCAGGGTTTCCGCGAGGTTCTGCTGCTGGAAAATGACTATGGTGTAAAAGAAGGTGAAGGCGATGACAAGGATAAAATAGATCAGCCAGTAGAGCACGTTGCCGGAACTGAACAGGTCCATGATCCTGTTGGCGAAGTTCGGGTCTTCGCCGGGCGCTCGGGCGAAGTAGCTGGCTATTGTTCCGGGAAAGATGACTATCGACATGGCGAAGATCAGAGGGATCATCCCGGCGGTATTGACGCGCAGTGGTATGTAGGTGGAACCTGTTTGCCGGTACATCCGGGTGCCCTTGAATAGGCTGCGGGCATACTGGACCGGGATGTGGCGGGCCGCCTGGGTGAAGATGACAATGCCGACTACCATTAGCAGGGCGAGGAGGATGAATAGCACCAGCGAGCCGAGTTGTTCTCTCACCAGCAGGCCCTGTCCCACTATCTGGGGTAGACTGGAGACTATGCCCCCGAAGATTATGATGGAGACGCCATTGCCGATTCCCCGCTCGGTGATCCGCTCGCCCACCCATATGAGGAAGATGGTGCCTGCCACCAGGGATGCCACCATGGCCACGGTGGGCAGCAGGTCAGTGCTTCCCAACACTACCCCTGTGCGGCGAAGAATGGTGAGCTGGCCCCAGCCCTGGAGGGCCGCAAGAGGGACCGTCAACCAGTGGGTGAGCATGTTGACCTTGTGTCTGCCGGCTTCACCCTCCTGTGACAGCGCCTGAAGGCGCGGGATGACAGGCACGAGGAGCTGCACGATGATGGAAGATGTGATATAGGGGTAGACTCCCATCGCGGCCACACTGAAGTTCCGCATGGCTCCGCCGCTGAAGAGGTCGAGCATACCCAGGAGCTGGTTCTGCTGGAACAGCTTGCGAAGGGCTTCCGGGTCTACGCCGGGCAAGGGGACATGGGCGACGAAGCGGAAGATCACCAGCATCAGGAGAGTGAAAAGAATGCGGCCTCTCAAATCCGGAAGGCTGAAGGCATCTGCCATAGCCTGTATGAATCGGGGAGTGCCGGATTGTCCTGATGATTGCACCTAGGTCTCCTCCGCCTTGCCGCCGGGAGCCGCTATCTTCCTCCTGGCCGCTTCGGAGAAGCGGTTTGCTTTTACCGTCAGAGGATGGCGCAGTTCGCCGCCGCCCAGGATCTTGACGAGACGCTGGCGGGAAGGCACCAGACCGGCCGAGATCAGATGCTCGGCTGTAACTTCGCTATTCGGCGTGAATACGTTTAGCTGGCCGACATTAACGATGGAGTATTCATGGCGAAAGATGTTGGTGAAGCCGCGTTTACGGGGCAGGCGCTTGATTAACGGCAGCTGGCCGCCTTCAAATCCGGGGCGCATCTTGGTGCCGCCACTGCGGGATTTCTGTCCTTTTTGCCCACGGCCCGAGAAGGTGCCGCGTCCGCTGCCGGTGCCCCTTCCATAGCGCTTGCTTCCTTTACGGGAATTTGGCGCTGGCTTTAACTCATGTTGTCTCAAGGTCTTCTCTTTCTACTGTGACGAGGTGCTTCACTGCGGCTAGCATGCCTCGAATCGCCGGGGTATCCTCATGCTCTACAGTCTGATGGAGACGATGAAATCCCAGGCCCCTGATGGTGAGCTTCTGGTGCCGCTCATAGCCGATGGCGCTTTTCACCCAGGTAACCCGGACTTTAGGCATCTTGCTTCTCCGTTTTGGTCTCGGGGATCCCTCTGCGCCGGCTCACTTCTTTTGCCGGGTCTCTGAGGCTGGTGAGTGCCCGAATGGTGGCTTTGACTACATTGGTGCGGTTGGGGGAACCCAGGGACTTGCTCAGTATGTCCCTGATCCCCGCCAGTTCGAGTACCGCTCTGACCGTATCACTGGCAATAACGCCGGTCCCCGCGGTTGCCGGTTTCAGCAACACCTTCGAGGCTCCGAAATTGGCGATCGCGTCATGGTGTATGGTCGTCCCCTTGCGGACCACGGTGACCATATTCTTCTTGGCCTGGACGCCCCCTTTGCGAATAGCCTCGGGGACTTCACTGGCTTTCCCGATCCCGATGCCAACACGGCTCTGATTGTCACCGGCCACAACCAGGGCGCTGAACCTCAGCCTCTTTCCTCCCTTGACCACCTTGGTGACCCGGTTGATATACAGGAGCTTTTCGGTGATGGCCAGTTCCTGAGAACCACTATTGGTCGATGTCTGTGTCAGCGTCATCATTCTATCCTAAAACTTCAGTCCAGCCTTGCGTGCCGCTTCGGCGAGGGCCTTCACCCTGCCATGGTACTGGTAACCTCCGCGGTCGAAAACGACCTGGGAGATGCCTTTCTCTATGGCGAGGCCGGCAACCCTGGCGCCGATGAGTCCTGCCTTCTCGGTCTTCCGCTTCCCTTTTGCCTCCGGCTGCACGTCCTTCTCCATGGTTGAAGCGGCGAGTAGCGTATTGCCGGTGGAGTCATCAACTATCGCGGCGTAGATGTGCGCCAGGCTACGGAAAACCACCAGGCGAGGTCTCCCTGGCGTGCCCGCAATCTTCTTTCTGATTCGGACGTGTCTTCTTTGTCGGGGTGTCTTGTTAGTCGTCTTAGCCATTAGGTCTTCTTGCTCAGAGCCTTTCCAGCCTTCAGTCGAACGTGCTCGCCGGCGTATCTGATGCCTTTACCTTTATAATGGTCCGGAGGTTTGATCGCCCGCAGGTTGGCTGCCACCTGGCCGACCAGTTCTTTGTTTATCCCGGCCACCGTCACCTTGTTAGTGCCTTCCAAAACGAAGGATATGCCCGGCAGCGGCGGAACCTTCACGGGATGGGTAAATCCCAATTGAAGCACGAGATTATCGCCATCTTTCTGGGCCCGGTAGCCCACGCCCACTATCTCGAGACTCTTCTGGAAACCATGCGTCACGCCTTCAACCATACCGGCCAGGAGGCTTCGCGTCAGGCCATGAAGGGCCCGATGTTGCCTGCTATCGCTGGGACGGGAAACGAGCAGTTTGCCTTCCTGGGTAGTCGCGGTCATGTCGGGAGGCAAGGGCCTCCTCAACTCACCGCGAGGCCCTTTGATAGTAATCTCGTTGCCTTCAATGGCCACGGCTACTTCCTTGGGCAAGGGAATTGGCAATCTACCTATTCTTGACATACTCTCTTCCTGACGATATCACCAGATAGAGCACAGGAGCTCGCCGCCAACCTTGAGCCGCTGCGCTTTCATGCCGGTCATGATGCCTCTCGATGTGGAAAGGACAGTTACTCCCAATCCGCCGTAGATACGGGGTATCTCTCCCTTGCCAACATAGACCTTTAGGCCGGGCTTGCTTATTCTCTTCAGTCCTCGTATCGCCGGTTGCTTCCTGTCAAAGTATTTGAACACGACCTTAATGTTGCGGTAAGGCTTGCCCTTGAGCAACTCGTATTCTGAGATGAAGCCTTCTTCCTTCAAGACCCTGGCTATGGCCAGCTTAGTCCTGGACTCCGGGATCAGGGTATAGTCATGCTGCACCATCAAGGCATTGCGTATTCTTAGCAGCATGTCCGCAATAGGGTCGTTTACTGACATCTAGTATCCTCTTCGTTCTACCAGCTAGACTTTCTCACTCCGGGAATCTGGCCGTCCAGGGCCATTTTGCGGAAACAGATGCGGCAAAGTCCGAACTTGCGTATGTAGCCGCGAGGTCGTCCACAACGCTGGCAGCGGTTGCGGAACTGCACCTTGAACTTTGGGGCGCGTTTCCATTTCGCAATCTTGGATAGTTTAGCCATTCTCTCCCTCTCGCTTGAAGGGTACACCGAGGAGCTCCAGCAGGCGTTTCCCCTCCCTGGCATTTCGGGCAGTCGTGACAATGGAGACCTGCATCCCACGTATCTTGTCTACTTTGTCGAACTCGATTTCAGGGAAGACAAGTTGCTCTTTAAGTCCGATGTTGTAATTGCCCCGGCTGTCAAAGGCATTGCCGGAAACTCCGGAGAAGTCGCGAATGCGGGGCAAGACCACACTCACCAGCCGATCGAAGAAATCGTACATCCGCCGGCCACGCATGGTGACCATGATTCCGATGGGCATGCCGGCTCTTAATTTGAAAGCGGCGATAGACTTCTTGGCCCGGGTGATGACCGGGTGTTGTCCTGAGATGATGGTCAGGTCCTTTTCGGCCCCTTCCAGCATCTTGGGGTCTTGCACTGCTTGTCCCAATCCGATATTCAGCACTATCTTCACTACCCGGGGCACTTCCATTACATTCCTGTAGCCGAATTCCTTGACCAGTTGCGGGATAAGTCCCTGATATTTGAGTTTCAGGCGAGAAGGGCCCAGTGGCTTTTGCGGCGCCTCCACGGCGGCTTCGGCAGCCTTTGCCCTGGCGGGCGCTTCCGCCTTGGGCCTCGGAGCTTTCTTCTTTTCGCCGCCTTCTGGCGCTGCCTCCACGGCGGCTTCGGCAGCCTTTACTCTGGCGGGCGCTTCCGCCTTGGACTTCGGCGCTTTCTTCTTTTCGCCGCCTTCTGCCGCTGCCTCCGCTGCCGGGTGCTTCGCCTGAGGCGTCTTTGCCTTCGCCTTCGGCTTCTGGGCTCCGGTGGCTTCCTCCGAAGGCTTCGCGGTAAGTTCTTGTTCGGATGCTTCGCTGCTCATGGTTAGTCCAGTACCTCAAGGCAAGAGCGACAAAAGCGGGCCTTCTTGCCATCTTCAAGCATGCGTGAGCCGACCCGCGCCGGATTCCCGCACTTGTTGCATATCAGCATGACATTGGATACATGTAGCGGCGCTTCCCGTTCTACGATACCGGCTTGTCTGGCCACGCCCCGCGCCCGGCTGTGGCGTTTGATCATGTTCACGCCTTCCACCACCACACGCTCCTGGCGCGGATAGGAGAAACGTATTTTCCCCTTCTTCCCCTTGTCCTTGCCAGCAATCACTAGCACGTTGTCGTTTTTTCTTACTTTCATGGCTGGAACATCCTAAAGAACTTCCGGCGCCAGGGAGATAATCTTGGTGAAGTTCTTGTCTCGCAACTCGCGCGCCACCGGGCCAAAAATGCGGGTGCCCTTAGGGTTATTGGCTTCAGCGAGCAGGACGGCCGCATTGTCATCAAATCTGACATAGGAACCGTCAGGGCGACGATAGGTATGCGCCACGCGCACTACCACAGCTTTCACCACACTGCCCTTCTTGACAGCTCCATTGGGTATGGCTTTCTTGACGCTGGCTGTTATGATATCACCGACGGAGGCATACCGCCTGCGCGTGCCGCCTGCGACATTGATGCACATGATTTGTCGCGCGCCGCTATTGTCAGCTACCTTCAGCCGGGTATAAGTCTGAATCATTTCTGCTGTTCTACCCCGACATCAGCGGGCTTGGTGTCAGGCATGTCCTTCTTAGTTAGTATCTCGACCACACGCCAGTGCTTCTCTTTGGAAAGGGGCCTGGTTCCCTCCAACCTGACGATGTCTCCGGGCTGGCAGGAACTCTCGTCGTGAGCCTTGTACTTGGCGACCTTGCGAATGGTCTTGCTATAGTGGGCATGATGTGCCAGGGTCGTCACGCTCACCACGACCGTTTTTTCCATCTTGTTGCTGACTACTGCACCTACCAGGGTCTTGCGGTTCTCTTTCATATCCTTAGAAAGCGGGTTATGCCTGCTCCCTTTCCCTGATTATTGTCTTGAGCTGCGCTATCTTCTTCTTCGTTTTGGGAATCTCCCGGTGATTCACCAGTTGCCTGGTTGACAGGCGAAAACGGAGGTTGAAAAGCTCCCGGTGAGCCTCCTCAAGTTGCCTGGCCAAGTCCTGGACATTAAAAGCCCTGAGTTCATCAACTTTCAAGGTATCTCGCTCCCTGCCGCCAAACCCAGCGCGGCGGGCTCCTCCTTCACCACAATCCTTGTGGGGAAAGGAAGCTTATCCGAGGCCCCTCTTAAGGCCTCCTGGGCGAGCTCCGTGCGAATTCCTGATACCTCGAAGAGGATTCTGCCCCTTTTCGCCACTGCCACCCAATGGTCGGGCGGGCCCTTGCCGCCTCCCTGGCGGGTCTCGGCCGGTTTCTTGGTTACCGGCTTGTCGGGGAAGACGCGGATCCACATGTTACCCCCCTTTCGGAGATAACGGGTAATAACGCGGCGGGCAGCCTCTATCTGACGACTGGTAATCCAGACTCCCTGGAGAGTCTGGAGACCGCAGTCGCCAAAGAGCAGGGTGTTGCCGGATGTGGCAATGCCCTTTCTTCTTCCCCTATGCTGTTTGCGGAATTTGACTCGTTTTGGCTGTAACATCTGACTTACCTTCGGCTACTCCGGTTTCCGGACCCGCTTGTTCTGTCTTGGCTTCAAGAGTCACCGTCTTGACCTCAGGGAGGATATCGCCCCGGTAGACCCATGCCTTGACACCGATGCGGCCCATCATGGTGACTGCTTCGGTGAAACCATAGTCTATGTCCGCTCTAATCTTATGAAGGGGTACCTGTCCCTGTCTCATATGCTCTGTGCGCGCGATCTCAGCACCGCCCAGACGCCCCGAACACTCCACCTTTATACCTTTCGCACCTGCCTGCATGGTGCGCAGCATGGTACCTTTCATCGCTCTTCTAAAAGCAATGCGGCGTCCTAACTGTTCAGCAATGCTCTTGGCCACCAGGGCTGCCTCCAGCTCAGGCTGGCGTATTTCCTGAATGTTCAGTCTGATTTTCCTGCCTGTGGCCTTCTCGAGAGACTGCCGGAGTTCCTCTCGCCTTTGTCCGCCCCGACCAATGACTATGCCCGGTCTGGCGGTGTGAATAGTTACCGAGATGTCGTTGGCCTGACGGCTGATTTCCACCCTGGCGATGCCCGCTTCCGGGAAAGTCCTCTCGATGACTTTTCTTACGGTCAGGTCCTCGCCCAGAAAGGTTGCGAATTCGCGCTCGGCGAACCATTTGGCTTGCCACTCGCGGATGATTCCCAGCCTGAAGCCCACGGGATTGGTCTTATTCCCCATTATTTCCCTCTTCTTCTGCCACAACGATGGTGATATGGCTCGATCGCTTGAGGATGTGAGACGAGCGTCCTCTCGGGCGCGGGCGCATCCTGTGCAACGTATGCCCGGCATCAGCGAAAATCTCGGCTATTCTCAGTTCCCCAGCGGTCATCTGATAGTTGTTCTCAGCGTTGGCCGCGGCTGATTTGATGGCCCTTGCCACCAGGTCGGCGGCTGGCGTGGGTAAGAATCGCAGGATAGTCAGCGCCTCGTCGACCTTCTTGCCTCTAACCGCGTCAACGATCAAGCGGACCTTCCGGGGGGACACGCCCACGTTCTTGGATACAGCTCTTACTTCCATTGGTCGTTTTCCGTCCTAAGCAGCCTTTTCCGCCTTGGTAGAATGTCCTCTAAAGGTTCTGGTGAGGGCGAATTCCCCAAGCTTGTGACCGACCATGTTCTCTGTTATAAGAATGGGCACATGTCTTCTCCCATCGTGCACGCCGAAGGTAAGACCGATCATCTGGGGTACGATGGTGGAGCGGCGTGCCCAGGTCTTAATTATTGTCTTTTGCCCCGAGCGGATAACCATCTCCACTTTCTTCATGAGCTTGGCGTCTATGAACGGTCCCTTCTTAATTGACCTGGACATTCTTCTCTCCCACGCTTAGACCTAGTCCTGGCCTCTTCGCTTTACAATCATTCTGTTAGACACCTTACGCTTTCGGGTCTTGAACCCCAAAGCCGGTCTACCCCAGGGTGTCTTGGGGTGGCCTCCGCGTGGGCTGCGCCCCTCGCCGCCGCCATGGGGATGATCTCTCGGGCTCATGGCTGAACCCCGCACCGTCGGCCGCCAGCCAAGGAGTCTTCTTCTACCTGCTTTTCCCCACACGACATTCTGAAAGTCGAGATTGCCAACCTGTCCGATGGTGGCCGAACACTCGTCCAGGATACGACGTATTTCACTGGAAGGCATGCGCACCAGGCAGTAACCAGCTTCTTTGCCCATAATGTGGGCGGACGCCCCGGCGCTCCGCGCTAGTTGGGCTCCCCGTCCCGGCTGGAGCTCAATGTTATGAATCAGAGTCCCCAGTGGAATATTCTTCAAAGGGAGTGCGTTGCCCAGCTTGATCTCTGCGTCCCTGCCGCTTCTGATGACGTCGCCGACCTTAAGTCCATCGGGTGCCAGGATATAGCGCTTTTCACCATCGACGTATTGCACCAGGGCGATACGTGCCGTACGGTTGGGGTCGTATTCAATGGTGGCTATCTTGCCGGGCACGCCTATCTTATCACGCTTGAAGTCTACCAGCCGCAGCATGCGTTTCGCCCCGCCTCCGTGATGGCGGACTGTGAGCCGTCCCTGATTGTTTCGCCCACCTGATTTTCGCAGGGTAACCAGCAACGTTTTCTCCGGCTTTCGTTTGGTAATCTCCTCAAACGAAAAGCCAGTCATGTTTCTTCGCGACGGCGATGTGGGACGATAGACCTTTAGTCACAAGGTTTTTCTCCTTTTCCTGTCAGCATATCAAGCAGTCCTCGGCATCATTCTGCCTACTTGTGCTTCCGTGCCCATCTGGTTCTCTTCAGAAGTTTGCGGTGCTTCTGATGGCTCATCTTCTTGCGTCTTTTCTTAACTACTGAACCCATCGCTGCCTTTCCAATTGCCCTCTTGAAGTTTGCCGGAAAGAGACACTTAGCGAGGTCTCTCTAGATACCTTCGAAGAACTCTATCTTCTGACCTTTCTTGATAGTAACCAAAGCTTTCTTTCGAGATGGGGTCACCGCCAGTCCTTTACCGCGTCTCTTGGTCTTTCCGTGCACGCTGATGATGTTGACCGACATGACCTCGACAGTGAAGGCCTTTTCGACGGCTTTTTTAATCTCGTTCTTGTTGGCTTTGATTGCCACATCGAAAGCGTACTTGCCACTCTCCTTCAGGAGAGTGTTCTTCTCAGTTATCAGGGGACGGCGCAGGACTTCGTATAAATGCATCAATTCGCCTCAGACGAGGCCCCCCATATTTGCTCAGCCCTGCGGACGGCAGCCACGGTCATTATTAAAGACCTGTAACTGATAAGGTCGGTGACGTTCAACGTGGCTGTGGGCAGTGTCTTCGTGCCCGGGATGTTGCTCGCCGACTTGATGACATTCCTATTGGCCTCGGCGGTCACTATCAGGGCCGATGGATTGGCTCCGATGGCGTTCAGCACCTGCTGCATCTCTTTGGTCTTAGGAGATTCTATTATCAGGTCATCCAGCACTATCAGTTCTCCCGATTTGACTTTGGCCGAGAGAGCGCACTTCAACGCGAGAAGTCGCATCTTCTTGGGCATAGACTGACGGTAGTCCCGGGGATGAGGGCCAAAAACCACCCCGCCCCCTCGCAGCAGCGGCGACCTGATGCTGCCGCGGCGGGCCCGGCCGGTTCCTTTCTGAGGGTACAGTTTCCTGCCGCTGCCGGCCACGTCGGTCCGTGTCTTGGTATTGGCCGTGCCCACCCGCCTGTTGGCTAGTTGTCGCACCAGGTTGAAGGGCAGGCCAAAGGTGTCCTCTCTTATTTCTATCTTCTCCACGGTTTCACCTTGGGTGTTAAGCACCGGGACTTGCATTGGATTCATTTCCCCTTGCTCGATTTGTTTATCAGGAGCCATCCCTTGTCAGCTCCGGGCACAGCGCCCCTCACCAGAAGGAAGTTCTTGTCCGGGTCGACGCTTGCGACTTCAAGGCATTGCACTGTGGCTCTCTCTGCTCCCATGTGTCCTGCCATGCGAGTGCCCGGCCAAACGCGTCCGGGATAAGTAGTAGAGCCAATAGCTCCCGGGGCACGCTCTCTATCCGATTGGCCGTGAGTCTTCGGCCCCCCCCTGAAGTGATGGCGTTTGACAACTCCGGCAAACCCCTTGCCTTTAGAGATGCCGATGACGTCAACTCGCTCGCCAGTCTTGAAGAGACTGACGTCAACTTTCTGTCCCAACTGGAAGGAAGATATGTCCTCGGTCCGGAATTCCTGCAGGCGCTTGAACTGGCCCAAGCCTTTGACATGTCCCTTCTCCGGGCGGTTCAGTTTCGCCTGGGCGAAGCCAAGCTGCACCGCGTTGTAACCCTCTTTGGCGACCGTCTTTATCTGGGTCACTGTGCAGGGTCCAGCTTCGATGATGGTGACTGCTTGCATCTCGCCATCAGCTTTGAATATCTGGGTCATGCCTATTTTCTTGCCGATCAAGCCCGTGCTCATTTATCTCTCGTGAACTCAATATCCTGCGCTACAGTTTGATATCGATGCTGACGCCGGAAGGCAGATTCAAGTGGGCGAGCGCATCTATCGTTTTCGGGGAAGGCTCCCGGATGTCAATCAGTCGCCGATGAGTCCGGATTTCGAATTGCTCCCTCGAGTTCTTGTCGATAAATGTGGAGCGGTTAACACAGAACTTCTCAATGCGGGTGGGCAGAGGCACCGGCCCGGCTGTCACCGCGCCGGTCTGCTCGGCTGCTTCCACTATCTGAAGAGCCGATTGGTCGACAAGCTTGTGGTCATAGCCCTTCAGTTTTATGCGAATCTTCTGCTTTGCCATTTTGTTTCGTTACCTGGTTGCCTGGGTTAGCAACCGGATCTAACCTTCCTTCCCATGACCAATTATCGACTGGGCCACTTCAGCGGGGACAGATTGGTATCGGGCAAACTCGAGGGAATGGCTGGCCCTACCCTGGCTCAGAGAACGCACTTCGGTCGCATATCCAAAGGTCTCCGACAGGGGCATGAGAGCACGTATTGTCGATGTCTCGCCCCTGGTCTCGATATTCTCGATTTGTCCTCTTCTGGAGCTGATGTCGCCGATGATATCGCCCATAAACTGCGCCGGGGTCACTACTTCCAGCCTCATTATAGG
This sequence comes from Dehalococcoidia bacterium, assembly GCA_016844565.1. Lineage (GTDB taxonomy): Bacteria > Chloroflexota > Dehalococcoidia > JAENJB01 > JAENJB01 > JAENJB01. The sequence goes on along the minus strand of JAENJB010000021.1, from coordinate 4,688 downwards.
TTCCAGGATTATGGGCTTGGCCCGGCGGACCCCGTCCTTTACCGCCAGAGAAGCTGCCATCTTGAAAGCCATGTCGGAAGAGTCGACCTCGTGGTAGCTGCCATCTTTTAGTATAGCTTTGACATCAATCAGTGGGAAACCGGCTAACGTGCCTCTTTCGAGGGCTTCCTCAGTTCCTGATTCGATAGCAGGAACATACTCCCTGGGAAGCGCCGATCCCCTCAAGGCGTTCTCAAACTGAAATCCGCTGGTGGGGGGCAGGGGCTCGAGACGCATGACTACGTGACCATACTGGCCTCGCCCGCCGGATTGGCGGACAAACCTACCCTCGCAGTCCACACCGCTGGTGATAGTCTCCTTGTAGGCTACCTGGGGCTTCCCCACCGTAGCGCCGACCTTGAACTCCCGGAACATGCGCTCTGCCAGGACCTGCAAGTGCAACTCTCCCATGCCGGAGATTATAGTCTGCGCCGTATCCTGGTCGTATTTGACCTTGAAGGTGGGGTCCTCATCTGCGAGCTTTCCAAGAGCCTCACTCATCCTGTCCTGGTCGGCCTTTGTCTTGGGCTCAATGGCTACCGACATGACCGGCTCCGGGAAGCGGATGGATTCCAGCAAGATGGGATGGCTCGGGTCACACAGGGTATCTCCTGTGAAGGTGTTCTTCAGCCCCAGCACTGCGGCGATACTGCCCGTATCGGCTAGAGTGATTTCCTCGCGGCGGTTGGCATGCATCATTACCAAGCGCCCCACCCGATCTTTCGTCCCCTTGGCGGTGTTGAGTACCTGATCACCGGTCTTCACCTTGCCGGAGTAGACACGGAAGTAAACCAGGCGGCCCATGAAAGGGTCGGAGACGACCTTGAAGGCCAGGGCCGAAAAAGGTGCCTGGTCGTCGACGGGGCGGAAAAGCTCCAGTGCCGTATTGCGAGGGTCCAAGCCGCGCACGGGGGGGATGTCCATGGGGGATGGGAGATAGTCTACAATGGCGTCGAGCAGGGGCTGGACACCCTTGTTTCTCAGGGCGGTGCCACAAAGCACCGGTACCACGGTGTTGGCAATGGTGGCGCGACGTAGCGCTGCTCTAAGTTCAGCGGGAGAAATCTCGCGGCCCTCGACATAGGCGGCCATCAGAGCTTCGTCATTCTCCGCTACTCTCTCTATAAGGGTTTCCCGGAAATGGATTACCTTGTCCTTTTCGGCATCCGAGACCGGAGACTCCTGGGGCGGCTCGCCTTGAATATCGGAGAAGGTCAGAACCTTTCTCTCTATCAGGTCAACTATTCTCCTGAAGGCGGACTCGCTTTCCAGAGGCAGCTGAATCGGTAGTGCCCGGGCCTGGAGGCGGCTCTCAATCATGGAAATCGTATTGGAGAAATCGGCTCCGAGGCGGTCCATCTTGTTGATAAAGCAAATCCGGGGGACATGGTATCTGTCAGCCTGGCGCCAAACTGTTTCGGATTGCGCTTCTACGCCGGAGACGGCGTCAAAAACCACTACTCCGCCATCGAGTACTCGCAAGCTGCGTTCCACCTCGGCGGTGAAATCAACGTGGCCCGGGGTGTCGATGATGTTGATGCGGCAATCCCGCCAGAAACAGGTGGTAGCTGCTGCGGTGATGGTGATGCCCCTCTCCTTTTCCTGATCCATCCAGTCCATGACTGTATTCCCATCATCCACCTCGCCTATCTTGTAGGTGCGGCCGGTGTAGAAGAGGATCCTTTCGGTCATGGTGGTCTTACCGGCATCGATGTGGGCGATAATGCCGATATTGCGCAACCGTTCCAGCGGCAAAGTCCTGGATGTCGTGTTGCCCTCAATAGGGAGAGACTCGGTAGGAGAAGTGTTCGTCTTCCGCTCCTGACTGATAATACTCGGCTTAGTGTTTATCACCATCGGTAGTGCGCAAAGGCCCGGTTGGCTGCCCCTGATTCTGGTAGGCATCAATTATCTCGGTTGCCAGCTTTTGGGCCATCGGTTTGCCTTTTTGACCCCTGGCTGACGCGATTAGCCAGCGAATAGCCATGGCTGCCCCTCGCTCGGGGGCCACCTCTACAGGCACCTGATAAGTGGCGCCACCTACGCGGCGAGGCTTTACCTCCAGAAAGGGCGTGGCATTCCTCACCGCTGCTTCCAGTACCTCCACCGGGTCTTTCTTCATTTGCTTTTCCACCAGCTCCAGAGCATCGTAGATTACACGCTCGGCAGTGCTTTTCTTGCCGCAGGTCAGTATCTTATAGATGAATCTGGCCACGGTAATATTCTGGTACTTGGCCTCCGGTTTCAGCGTCTTCCTGATTACTCTGGCACGTCGAGGCATAGATTAGGCTCCTGTTGGGGCGGTGGTGGGTGTGGCCGCTGTTTTCGCTTCGCCCTCCTTGCCCATCTTCGCACCGTATTTACTGCGGCCTTGCTGGCGGTTGACTACTCCACCGGTGTCGAGGACGCCCCTGATGATGTGGTAACGCACGCCGGGCAGGTCTTTGACTCTACCTCCGCGTATCAGCACGACGGAGTGCTCCTGGAGGTTGTGTCCCTCGCCCGGTATGTAGGCCGTCACCTCAATGCCGTTGGTCAACCTGACTCTAGCTACCTTGCGCAACGCAGAATTCGGTTTCTTGGGGGTCACCGTCTTGACCTGAACACAGACACCTCTCTTTTGAGGAGAGCCCCGCCTGTTTTTGGTGGTCCGGTTCTTGATGGTGTTCAGGTTGAACCGTAGCGCGGGGGCCTTGGTCTTCTTGGCGACCTTCCGGCGTCCTTTTCTAATCAGTTGGTTTATAGTGGGCATTTCTTCTCTACTTTTCCCGGCTCCACAAAACTAGATGAGCTAAAGCACCTTTAGCTCATCTAGGATTAGACCCTTTTATATTTAGCTGGCGAGATTGCTAGGCGGACTAGCCTGCTAAATCACATGGCCTCCCTCATCGCAGCAACGGTACCGGCTAACAAGATGAGCCAATGAGGCATTGGTGCGGAAGTTTAGCACACTGAAGTCGACACGTCAATAACTTAGGGTGCCATTACGCAAGCAGGCGGCGTCACTTTCTGGCGCCCGGTCTCTTTTGCGAGCTGGCAAAGTCCTGCAGCTTTGCTTCCAGTTCCTTCTGGGCAGCTGCCATAGTCAAATCGCCCCGAGTCCTTTCGAGAACTCCCCTGACCATGTCGGTAGTGCGCCTCAGACCTACGGTCAATGCCTCGGGGAAATCCATGGTGACCAGTACGCTGTAGATGTCGTCCATGGCGGAGAGCAACTCTTCACTTCGGGACATGTCTCCCCGGCGCAAGCCGTCGAGAAGATAGCGGCGTATCTCTCCGACCGCTTCGCCCAGCCCGTTGAGATAGGCTGCAGGGGTTACGTCAAGAGCCGCCGGTTCGGGCAAGGGGTGACCGGTGACCATAGCCAGGGTGGTGTATCCTTCCGCGAGCTCTTTCTGAGCATCGTGGAAGATGGCGGAGTGAAGGAGGTCCTCGTGGGCTTTGAGGGATTTGCTCACCTCTCGCAGGACCTCGGTGGCCGAGATGAGAAGTCTGCTAGCCTGGTCATAGTCCTGCCGGTGAACGGCCCTAATGGCCTGTCTGCTGAGACGGATAATCTCGCGGGAGAGGCGGAGGGTTTTTTCTCGAGCGGCATCCTTGGCGGCGAAATAGAGCCTGGTTTCCTCCGCGATGGATTCCAGATTCCCGGTCAATGGTTTCATTGGCTCTGTCCTCTCTGCGCCCGATCAATCACGCTTACCATCTGGCGTGCTGCTTGCTCGGCATCTTCGGGCGTAAGCACCGCCGTGATGACTGCCAGGGCATCGGCGCCGGCTTCGACAACCTCGGCGGCATTCCCCCGGTTGATGCCACCGATGGCTACGACCGGCAAGGATGCCTTGCTCTTTATCTCCCGGAGTCTCTCCAGTCCCACCAGCACGGTCTCGACTTTAGTGCTGGTGGGGTAAATGGCGCCTACGGCGAGGTAATCGGCGCCTTCGGCCTGTGCTTTGAGGGCTTGCTCCACCGTCTTGGTGGAGCACCCGATGACTCTGTCCGCCGGTAGAAGCCGCCGCGCTGTGGCCACTGCCATATCCTTCTGCCCCAGGTGCAGACCGTCGGCGCCGGTTGCCAGCGCGATGTCCAGGTGGTCGTTAACTATGAATGGGACGCCGTGTCCTTTGCATAATGCTTTCATGCCCTGAGCTATCTTCTCCAGTTCGCCTTTTGGGAGGGTCTTATCGCGCAGCTGGATGATTCTGGCCCCGCCGCGTATCGCCTGCCCGGTGACATCGATGGCCTTCCGCCCTCTTAAGGACTCTGTATCTATGATGACATATAGCCCGCGTATCGTCTGTCTCTTATCGTGTCGCCACAAGAGCGACAGGATCCTCTTCTCTGTGTCATAGAGGGCGAAGCGGGCGCGCTCGTAGCTGTCGCCGCTCATGGCGCCGGCCATCTCGGGCAACCGGGCCAGCTCCTCCAGCACCCTCAGTGCCTCCTGGGCCCGCTTGGCATTGGCAGTCACCAGCCCGGCCATGTCCTCTCTTTTTGCCCTGGCTGGTCCTTCTGCGTCCGCACCGATATCCCCGGCGGCGTCTCGCGAGGATATCAGCACCGACTCCAGCGGCTTGAGGCCTTCCCGCAGCTGGTGGCGGAGCGTCCTCAGTTCCCGGTCAAGTGGCTCATGGTTGAGGGCAAAACGGGCG